>JALYFY010000545.1 GCA_030777385.1 Pseudomonadota bacterium
CGCAACGGAGACCGTGTCTTCCTGAAGTACGATCTCGGCGTCTCGATGTTCGAGCCGGACGACCAGGACTTCACTTACGTCGAGTCTTTCGATGCCGTTCACATCGGACAGTCGAGCGGTCTCGATGCGCATCTTGTGCGGTTCGCAAAGACAGCCAAACTCTCCTATGACTTTTCCACGCGCCGGGACGCCCATCACCGTGCCTCCATCGCGCCGCTTTGCTATCTCGCCTCGATTTCGGGCGGCGATCTTGCCCTGTCGGATGCCGAGGCGCTCCTGCGAAACACCTTGGATGCCGGTGCGCAATGGTGCCTTGTGACTCGAGGAGACCAAGGGGCGATTCTCGGTCGCGGGGATCAGATTTTCAGAGTTCCAGCCGTGTCGATTGAAGCCGTCGATACGCTCGGGGCGGGAGATACGTTCATCGCACGCACCCTAGTCGGCCTCTTGCGTGGGGAGGAGCCTCTGGAACTTCTGCGGGCGGCAGCCCGTGAAGCCGCCGAAACCTGCATGCGCATCGGTGCCGTCGGCCATGCTGCTCCGATGGCTGTGAATGCAGGCGATATCCCCGCTCTTGAGGATGTGCGCTGAGATCAATGCGCGGTACGGCGGAGAGGGGACGATTCGCCTCTCCGCCAAACGGGAGAGGCCTGTCAGGCCTTCGCGGATTTACGTCGCTCCGGCCGAGTAGAGCCTTGGTGGCCTTCGGCTTTCAGTGGTGCAACCGAGCCCCGCACGCGCAGGCTCGGTGCGAGGATTTGATGCTGAAACGGTGCGGTGGCGCCATTGATACGCGCCAGAATCAGACGCGCCGCGGTGCGTCCCATTTCGTTGAGCGGCTGGGCGATCGCACTGATGCCCGGTCGAAGGAAGCGCATCCATTCAAGATCGTCGAAGCAGATGAGGGACACATCCTGCGGCAGGTCCAGCGCAAGCTCGCTGATCGCATCCATGGTCCCCGCCGACATCAGGCCGTCGGTCGTAAAGAGTGCGGTTGGGCGTCCATTGCCCTGGAGCAGATCCAGCGTTTCCTCCTTGGCGGCTTCCGCGGAGTAGGCCCCAACTCGCCGGACAAGATCGAGATCGACGGGGATGCCCGCCTCCCGATGCGCCTGCAGGTAGCCCACGAGACGTTGCCAGCTCGGATAGAGCGTTGCCGCATCGACCCGCCCATGGGCCTCGAGATCGATGAAGGACTTCAAGTCACCCGCTGCGAACTGCTCCAGCTCCGAGATCAGTCCGATTCGACGATGGCCCGCGGCAATGACATGCTCGATGCACGCCTTGGCGCCCTGGACGTTATCCACGGTCACCGCATCCGCCTCGAGGCCGTGGACAAGGCGGTCGATCTGGACGATGGGGCAGCCGGCAGCCACGATCTCTCGCAGGTGTTGGGCGGTCTGAAGATCCGAGGGCGTGACGATCATCCCGTCGACCTGCTTCTCGGTCAGAAGCTGCACGGCTTCGCGTTCCCTTTGCAGGATCTCATCGCTGTTGGTGACGACGATCCCGAAGCCGCGGCTGCGGGCGACATCGGCGATTCCGCGTAGGACGCTGGCGTAGAACGGGCTTTCCATGTCGCCGGCGACGACCCCGATGGTCTGGGTTTTGCCGGTGATCAGCCCGCGGGCGAGCAGATTGGGGCGATAACCTAGCTTCTCGGCCGCTTCCCGCACCTTGTCGCGGATCGCCTCGCTGGAATAACCATAGCCTCCCAGAACGCGTCCAGCCGTTGCCGTGCTCACGCCTGCAAGCCGGGCAACTTCGATGATGGTCACGTTCTTCGTGCGCTTTTCAGTCATGTGTTCCTATGCCGGCCTCTCCGGCCGAGCTTAGTTAGCCACCAGTTCGTTGGGTGCCCTCCAAAGGATGAGGTTCAAGGAAAGATTTCGCCTTGACGCTCCGAACGTTCGATGATGATACTATGAGAACGTTCGCACAAACAACTCCGAACTTGGGTTTTCGCGATCTATGCGCCGAAGGCGCGAATGGCGCGGCGGGAGAGAGGTAGCGTCCTGGGTCAGAGAAAGCGGCAGGGATGCAGGAAGAAGACTTGGTATAATCAAGACAAAAGGGAACTGAGCATGAAGTCACGTCGGAATTTCTTGGCCGGGGTCGCGATCCTTGCAACCCTGCCCATGTTCTCCGCTGCAGCCCTGGCCCAGAAGGTCGAGTTGCGCCTAGCCCACGTCAACCAGCCGACCATCGAGGCGCATAAGGTCGCCGTCGAAGTGGCCGAGCGCATCGCGAAGCGGAGCGATGGACGCATCACGATCAAGCTCTTCCCCGGTGGCATGCTGGGAACGACGACCGATATGCTGGAGCAGGCAAGCCAGGGCGAGCCGATTATCACGTTCACCGACGCTGCTTATCTTGCAAGCTTCGGCGTGCCGGAAATGGGCGTCGTCGGCGGTCCATTCATCGTCGAGAACAATGAAGAAGCTGAGCGTCTGGCGTTCTCCCCTCTGATGAAAGGATGGTACGACAAGCTTGCGGAGAAGGCGAAGATCCGCGTTCTCGCTCTCAACTGGTTTGACGGCGCCCGTCACATGATCGGGAGCAAGCCCTATCCGACTCCCGCCGATCTCAAGGGCGTGAAGGTTCGCGTCCCACCGGTGCCGACCTGGCAGAAGACCTTCGAGCCACTCGGCGCGATCCCAACCACGGTCGAGGCGGCCGAGACCTACTCCGCCTTGTCGCAAGGTGTCGTGAATGCCGGTGAGTCTCCCCTGACGGGGTTGCGGGCGAACCGGTGGTATGAGGTGGTCAAGGACATCACGCTGACGGGCCATTTCAATCTCTTCACCGGCTGGGTGATGAGCGATGCGGCCTACACTGCGCTGAGCGAGGCGGATCGCGTTATGCTGCTGGAGGAATTTCGCACGGGCGGTCAGGAGCTCGCCAAACGCTCGACCAACATGAACGACGAGATCCGCAAGGAATTCGAAGCGAAGGGTGTCAAATTCCACAACGCGGACGTTCCCGCCTATCGCAAAGCAACGGCGTCGTTCTACACCAGCTTCCCGCAATGGCCTGCGGGTCTGTTCGATCAGGTTCGCGCAGCGGCATCGGGCAAGTAGAGTCCGGCCATTTATGGCATAGCGCGGCGTCTCGGGAGCTTGCCGAGACGTTGCGGAGTCCATCTAATCCGGAGCATGAACTTGCGTTTTGTCAATTCGATCGGCGAATTGGTCGGGAGTGTCATTCCCGTCATTCTTCTGGCGCTCGTCATCATCAGTGTCGGCGCGGACGTCGTTGGCCGCAACGTCTTCTCTGCGCCGATATTCGGCGCGAGCGAGGTGTCCGTGCTAGCCTTCGTATGGCTGGTGTGGCTCGGCGTAATCGGCGCCGCCAAGCGGGACGACCTGATGGGAGTTCGCTATTTCGTCGATCTCCTTCCTCCACGCGGCAGGCGCCTGGTTCATGCCACGATGCACATCCTCGTCGCCTTGATTGCCACGGGCGTGATCTATGCAGCCATCATGCAGATCAGAACGGCCCGATTCACGACGTTCATGTCCATCGGCGTTCCGAAGTGGGTCATGTCGGTCGGTCTCGCAATTTCCATGGCGGCAATCGTCGTGATGTATCTCGCAAGAGCGTGGAGCGAGTACAAGCAGGCTAGGAGCGTCGGTCGGTGATTGCGTTAACGTTGATTGTCTTCCTGGTGCTGCTCTTCGCAGGAATGCCGATCTCTTTCGTCCTGCTCGGATCGGCGATGTCCTATTTCCTGTTCAACCCGATCGCGCCGAGCATCATTGCGCAGCGAATGAGCGGAAGTCTGGAGCTATTTCCCCTTCTCGCCGTGCCCTTCTTCGTCTTTGCAGGCGCGGCCATGGCGCGTGGCGGGATAGCGGACCGCCTCTACGGGTTTGCGGAGGCGCTGGTCGGCCATTGGCGCGGTGGACTCGCCCAGGTTGCCGTCATCAACTCGCTCTTCATGGGCGCCATGTCAGGCTCATCGAACGCCGACGCCGCCATCGATGCGCGCACGGTCGTCCCGATCATGCGCAAGCAGGGCTACTCCAACGGATTCGCCTCGGCGATCAGTGCCTGCTCCGGTGTGATCGCCCCGGTGCTGCCTCCAAGTATCGGACTTATCATCTACGGCCTTCTGACGAACACCTCAATCGGACAACTCTTCATCGGCGGTATCATTCCCGCATTCCTGATTGCAACCGCCTTGATGATCACTGTCCATCAGGTGGCCAAGCGTCGTGGCTACGGCGCCTTGAGACCGCACCGGATGCCAGTGCGCGAGATCGCAGTAAAAGCCCGCCATGCGCTCTGGGCACTAGCCATGCCGTTCCTGCTGCTGTTCGGATTGCGGATCGGCTGGTTCACCCCGACCGAGCTCGGAGCGATTGCTGCAGCCTATGCACTCTTCGTGGGCCTGTTCATCTATCGAGGCTTTACCTTTGGCGAGACTTACGAGCTGGCGCGGGAGTCCGCCCACACCACCGCGAATGTGATGCTGATCATAGCGACTTCGGCCATCTTCTCGGTGGTTCTTACCCTCGAGGAGGTCCCGCAGACAGTCGTGGGATACCTTGTCAACATGACCGACAACAAGTACGTTGCGCTCGCTCTGATCAACGTACTTCTCCTTCTGCTCGGAACCGTCATGGAGGGGCTCTCTCTCATGGTGATCCTAGCTCCTCTGTTCCTTCAGGTTATGCAGAGGTTCGGAATCGATCCGATCCACTTCGGAGTGGTCCTGATCGTCAATCTTACCATCGGCTCCGTGACGCCGCCTATTGGTTCCGTTCTGTTCACCGTCTGCTCGATCACTAAATGCTCGATCGAGGAGTTCACGCGAGAATCGATCCCTCTACTCATGGCTCTGATCGTCGTTCTCTTCCTGATCACCTTCCTGCCAGCGACGGTCGTGTTCCTGCCGAGGCTGCTTTTCTGACCTGATGCGGAGGGCTCATGGAGCCTTCGTTCGCAACACCTTGGCTCTTGAACGAGGATCATCCCTGACCAAGAGCCATCATCCATTGATGAAACGAGCGTTTGATCGATGCGCCGCCAAACCGTCAAAAGCTTTATAAAGCTGGAGAGAGTGCCATGAAGTTCGTCGATGCCGACATGGTTCACCGTCTGCTCAATTATCCAGGCCTCGTGGAGGCTCTCCGAGCTGCGCACAAGGGTGCTTCTCCTAAAAGCGACGCCTCAGTCATGGACGAGCCAGCAGGTGGTGACAACAAGTTCGTGTCGCTGGTGGCTTGGGCCGCGCAGGAGGTGATTGCGGTCAAGCTCGTGGGCGTCTTCCCGTCGAACCTTGCGC
>JALYFY010000546.1 GCA_030777385.1 Pseudomonadota bacterium
TACGGACCGCCGGGGATGACAGGGGAGCGTCAACCTCAAAGGGGAGCGCCAAGGATGAAGGGGGAGCGTCAACCTCATTGTCATTCCCGGCCGCAGCGCAGCGGAGGAGAAGGGAATCCACGATCAAGCGCGACGCTATGGATCCCCTTCCCGGCCTTAAGGCCGCCGGGGATGACACGCTGATCGTTCCGTTCCCCTCGCCAGATACGCCTAAGCCCCCTATCTCATGCGACCATGAACACGCTCATTGCCCCTGCCACCCGCCTGTGGCTTCGCCTGCGCCTCAATGAAATCGGCCCGCTGCTGTCGGTTTCCGCCTGCGGCTTCTTTGCCTGGGCCTTCATCGCGCTGGCCGACGAGGTACAGGAGGGCGAGACGCACACCCTCGACAGGCAGTTCCTGCTCGCCCTGCGCGATCCCCAGAACCCGGCCAATCCCCTTGGGCCCTCCTGGCTGGAGGAATCGGCGCGGGACTTCACGGGGCTGGGCGGCTACGCGATCCTGTCCCTTCTCACATTGGCGACGGTGATCTATCTGCTCATGGCGGGGAAGCGCGGCGCAGCCCTTCTGGTGCTGGTCGCCATCGTGGGCGGCACGCTCATTTCGACCGGCCTGAAACTCGGCTTCGAGCGTCCCCGGCCGGATCTCGTGCCCCATGCCACCCGGGTCTACACGGCAAGCTTCCCGAGCGGCCATGCCATGATGTCCGCCATCACCTATCTGACCCTGGGCGCCCTGCTCGCCCGCGTGGAGAAGAGCCGGCGCGTCAGCGCCTTCATCATGGGGTTGGCCATCGTCATGACCCTGCTCGTCGGCATGAGCCGCGTCTATCTCGGCGTTCACTGGCCGAGCGACGTGCTTGCCGGCTGGTCCGTGGGCGCGGCCTGGGCGGCCCTGTGCTGGTTCGTGGCGCTGCAGCTGCAGCGGCGGGGTCAGGTGGAAAAGCCGGGCGAGCATTCCCCGCGCTCCGACGCGAAGGCCTCATGACGGAGCAGCGCGAGAAGCCTGAAAGGAAGCCGCCGCGAAAGGTCAGCCCGGCCTATCTGCAGCGGGCCGCCATGGCCTATCTGGAGCGCTATTCCTCTTCGGCCGAGAACCTGCGCCGGGTGCTGCGGCGCAAGGTCGACAAGCGCTGCCGGCTGCGCGGCGAAGATCCGTCCGAGTTTCACGAGTTGATCGACGACGTGGTGGCCAAAAGCCTGCGCGTCGGCCTCATCGACGACAGCCGCTATGCGGAGGCCCGCGTCGCCACCCTGCGGCGCCGGGGCGGCTCGGCCCGTGCCATCCAGGCCAAGCTCTCCGCCAAGGGCGTCGACCGCACCACCATCGCGGCGGCCCTCGAAGGCGAGGAGGGCGACGAGGAACAGGCGGCCCGCGCCTTCGCCCGCCGCCGCAAGCTCGGCCCCTTCCGGCCCGGCGAGCGCGCGCCCTACCGCGACAAGGATCTGGCCGCCATGGCACGAGCCGGTTTTCGCTTCGACGTGGCGCGCGCCATCGTCGAAGGCGAGCGGGATGAAGAGGGTCAGGACAAGGTGTAGTCCGGTCTATTTTACCCGGGCATTATTGACAGAGATAGTTTAATCCGGGTAGAAATCTGCCGACCTCGGGAAACGGCAGAGAACCATCATGGCTGAAGACCACAAGAGCTACACGGCATTCGCGGGCATTCGCCGGATCGCCTCGGGCCCCCTCGCCTCGGTGGCGGCCGAAACCAAGGCCGTGCTCGATGGCGGCGAGGACGCGCCCATCCTGATCCTTGACGATGAAACCTGCCGCGTGGTCGAGGTCGACTTCCGCGGCACGATCGAGGATGTGAGGAAACGGCTGCAGGAGCCTACCGCCACCCCTGCCGGCAAGCAGGAGCCGCGCGGTCCGGGCAGGCCCAAGCTCGGTGTCGTCGCACGCGAGGTGACCCTGCTTCCACGGCACTGGGAATGGCTCAACGCCCAACCGGGCGGCGCCTCCGTGGCCTTGCGCAAGCTGGTCGAAGAGGCGCGGCGGGGCAACGAATCCAAGGACCGGATGCGGCAGGCCCAGGACGCGCTCTACCGGTTCATGTCGACCCTGGCCGGCGATGAAGCCGGTTTCGAGGAAGCCTCGCGTGCGCTCTTTGCCGGGGACCGGAAGCTGTTCATGGCCCTGATCCAGTTGTGGCCCAAGGATGTTCGAAGCCATGCCGAGAGGCTTGCAGGCTCCGCCTTCGCAAGCGATCCGTCTGCGGCCTAGGACGAGGTTCAAGCGTCCCGCACGAACATGATCGTCGGGTTGTCCTTGTAGGTGGTGCGCTGGAACTCGCGGTAGCCGCATTTCTCCGCGACGCGAATGGACGCAGCGTTTTCGGGAGCGATGATGCAGGCCGTGCGCACCGGCCCGAAATGCGTCTCGCCCCAGGCGATCGCCGCCCCAGCGGCCTCCGTCGCATAGCCCTTCCCATGCGTGTCGCCGGCGAGCACCCAGCCGATTTCCGGCATGCCGTCGAGGGAGGGTTCGATATCGCGCTTGAAGCTGCCGAAGCCGACCTCGCCCACGAACCGGCCCGTCGCCTTGTCGGTCACAACCCAGTAGCCGAAGCCCAGAAGCGACCAGTGACCCGCATAGCGCAGCATCCGGGCCCAAACATCCTCCCGCGTGGAGGGCTTGCCGCCGATGAACCGAACGCTCCCCGGATCGGTCCAAAGCGCAAGGCTATCGGCAAAATCATCGAGCCTGTGCCCGCGCAAGACGAGGCGCTGCGTCTCGACGACCGGAACAGCGTTGGCGGAGAAAGGCTTCGACATGGGTTGCTCCGGTCGTTTCAGTATCTCGGCCGGCATACAGGCCAGTCCTCCAAGGCTCAAGAGGCCCCCGGGCGAACGGCTTTGCGGGGCAAGGATCTGGAGCCTGACACCGCCTGTCCTAGATCCCTAAGCCCATCCGCAAGAGGAGATCAGCATGAACCGCAAGGCAAGAGCCGTCTGGCAGGGCACGGGCAAGGAGGGCACCGGACAGCTCACCTCCGATTCCGGCGTTCTGTCGTCGACGCCCTATTCGTTCAAGACTCGCTTCGAGAACGAGAAGGGCACGAATCCGGAGGAGCTGATCGCCGCAGCCCATGCGGGCTGCTTTACCATGGCGCTGGCCTTCCAGCTGCAGGGCGCAGGCTTTACGGCCAACGAGCTTGCCACGGAAGCGGTGGTGTCCGTCGAGCAGCAGGGCGGCGGTTTCGTGATCACCAAATCGGCGCTGACCCTCAACGCCAGCGTGCCGGGCATCGACCGGGCCAAGTTCGAGGAGCTCGCCCGCGCGGCCGAGAAGAACTGTCCCGTCTCCAAGGTGCTCAACGCGGAGATCACGATGGATTTCACGCTGGCTTAAGGTCCGTCTCCAGCACACGTCATCCCGGGGCTGCGCAGCCCCGGGATCGCGTTCAGAACGATGTCATCCCCGGCGGTCGGAAGGACCGGGAAGGGGATCCACTCCCAAGCGCTGCGGCTATGGGTTCCCTTCCCCTCCGCTTCGCTCCGGCCGGGAATGACAAAAGCGTCGAGCTCTATGACCCCGCCTTCTTGTAGGCGTCGATAATCGCCTGTCCGTCGGCGCCGGCTTTCTTCAGCCAATCCTGCGTCAGCTGCTCGCCCACCTTCTGCAGGCCCGACTTGAGCTCGGCGCTCGGGGGCTGAATCTTCATGCCCTTGGAGGCCATCTGGTCCGTGTACCACTTGGTCTTTTCCTGAGCGGTCTTCCAGCCGCGCTCCTCTGCCGTCTTGGCGGCTTTCAGCACCGCTTCCTGGGCCGGCTTGTCGAGGGCGTCGAACGCCGCCTTGTTGACGAAGGTGATGTTCTTCGGAATCCAGGCCTGCGTGTCGTAGAAGTGGGTGAGCGACTCCCACACCTTCGCGTCATAGCCGGTGGCCCCTGAGGTCATGAAGGTGTTGACCACGCCGGTGGCGAGCGCCTGCGGCAGGTCGGCCGCCTGCACCGTGACCGGCTGCGCGCCGACGAGTTCCGCAATGCGGGCGGTGCCGGGATTGTAGGAACGCCACTTCACGCCCTTCAGGTCCTCGACGGTGTTGATCTCCTTCTTGGCGAAGATGCCCTGCGGCGGCCACGGCACGGCAAAGAGCAGCATCAGGCCTTGGCTCGCAAGCTTCTTCTCGAGGGCAGGCTTCTGCACGTCCCAGAGCTTTTTCGACTGGTCGAAGGAGGTGGCCAGGAACGGCACCACGTCGAGGCCGTAAACCGGATCCTCGTTCTCGTGCAGCGACATCAGCACCTCGCCGGCCTGTGCTTGGCCCGTCTGCACCGCACGCTTGATCTCGGGCGCCTTGAAGAGCGAGGCATTGCCATGAACCGTGATCTGCAGCTTGCCGCCGGTGGCGTCGGTGACGTCTTTGGCAAAAGCGTTCAGGTTTTCCGTGTGGAAGTTGTCCGGCGGATAGGCCGCCGGCAGGTTCCACTTGGTCTGCGCCAAGGCGGGCGCTGCCATGAGCAGGGCGCCGGCGAGGCTGAGTGTAAGGCGTGTCATGTGCTTCATCGTTTGTCTCCCTCTGGTTTTCGTAAGCGGGTCTAGTTCGGAAAGGCCATCTGCGGCAGCACCATCACGATGCTTGGAAACACGGTGATGATGGCGACTGCCGCAACGAGCAGGAAGAAGAACGGCAATGCTGCCAGCGCCACCGTGTTCGAGTCCCTGCCCGACATGGTCTGGAGCACGAAGAGATTGAAGCCCACCGGGGGCGAGACCTCGGCCATCTCGACCACCAGGATCAGGAAGATGCCGAACCAGATCAGGTCGAAGCCCGCGGTCTTCACCATCGGGATCACTACCGCCGTGGTGAGCACGATCATGGAGATCCCGTCGAGCGCCGTGCCGAGCAGGATGTACATGACGGTGAGCGCGGCGATGAGCGCGTAGGGCGAAAGGTTCAGGTTGTCGACCCAAGATGCGAGCGCCTGCGGGATGCCCGTATAGGCCATCGACGTGGACATGAAGGAGGCGCCCGCCAGGATCAGCATGATCATGCAGGTGATGCGCGTCGTGCCCATGACGCTCTTCCAGAACGAGTCCCACGACAGGGAGCCCGACCACCAGGCAATGGCCAGCGAGCCCAGCACGCCCCAGGCGGCGCATTCGGTGGCAGTCGCCCAGCCGAGCAGGAGGGTGAGGAAGACCAGCGTGATCAGGAGCGCGACGGGAATGAGGTTGGTGGATTCCTTGAGCTTCTCGCGAAAGCTCATCTTCGGCTCAGGCGGCGGCGACTTCGCAGGGTTCAGCAGCGACCACACGGCGATGTAGCCGGAATAGAGCGCCATCACGAGAAGGCCCGGCAGGAAGCCTGCCAGAAAGATCTGGATGATCGAGACGTTGGCCGCCACCGCATAGACCACCATGGTGATGGAGGGCGGAATGAGGATCCCGAGCGTTCCCGCGCCTGCAAGGCTGCCTAAGCTCACCATGTCGTCGTAGCCGCGCTTCTTCAATTCCGGCAGGGCGATCTTGGCCACCGTCGCGCAGGTGGCGGCGGATGAGCCGGAGACCGAGCCGAAGATACCGCAGGCGAGCACGTTCACGTGCATCAGCCGGCCAGGGAGCCAGTTGAGCCAGGGCGCAAGCCCGCGGAACATCTCTTCCGACAGACGCGTGCGAAACAGGATCTCGCCCATCCAGATGAAGAGCGGCAAAGCGGCGAGCGTCCAGGAGGCGGAGTTGCCCCAGATCGTGGTGGCGAGCACCGAGCCCGCCGGGATGCCGCCGCCCACGAACTGCATGCCGACGAAGCCGCAGGCCATGAGTGCGATGGCGATCCACACGCCGCCGGCGAGCAGCACCGCGAGCAGCAAGAGCAGCAGGCCCGAAATCTCGATGAGCTCCATGGCCTTAGACCCCGCTCTGGAGCGCGCGCTCCACCACCTCTTCGGGGGTGGTGGCAGGCGGCTTCTCGTAGCGCGGATCGCCCCCGCGCAGCACATGGACGAACTCGTCGAGGAACGCGATGAACAGGATCACGAGGCCGGCCGCATAGCCGATCTGCGGAATCCAGAGCGGGATCGCCAGCACGCCCTGCGCCATGTCGTTGAAGCGCCAGCTGTCATAGGTGAGCTGCACCGCATGCCAGGCGAAGAAGCCCACGAAACATAAGCCGATCACCAGGGAGAACATCTCCAGCAGCCATCGGGTGCGCCCCTGCACCCGGTCGGTGAGAAGGCCGACCCGGATCATCTCGCCGGACCGGAAGGTGTGGGCGAGGCCTAAGAAGGCCATCGCGGCCATGGACCAGGAGGCGAGATCGTCGCCGGCCGGAATGTTGATCCCGACGCCCCGCCCGAGGGAGAGGCCCATCATCAGCAGGAAGATCACGATGAGGAACAGGCCTGCGAGATAGCCGGCGAAGCGATAGAGGCCGTCGAGAGCGGAACGGAGCATGCAGGGCGTTTTCTTTCACGCGTGGTGCGCGCCGTGAGCTTACCGTGACGGCAGGCCAGAGCAAGTGCCCTCATGGCTTCGAATGCACAAGCTTCCGTCTTTGCTGGTCAAGGTATGGGCAGAGGCTTTCGCTCAACGACCCTCGGGTCCTGGCTGTCATCCCGGGTTCTGCTGCGCAGCCCTGAGATGACGAACCCGTGAGGCGCCTTTCAGGAGCGACCTCATGCGACCTCCCGCCCCTTCCGGAACCCTCGCCAGCACCCTATCTCCATGCTAGAACAAAACCCGAACAATCCGGCGAAAACATCCATGGACGAGAAGCTTTCCAAGAAGCTGCGTATCCTGGCGGACGCGGCGAAATACGATGCCTCCTGTTCCTCCTCCGGTGCGCCCAAGCGCAAGGCGGATGTGGGGGGCCTGGGCTCGACGGTGGGAAATGGCATCTGCCATGCCTACACGCCGGACGGGCGCTGCGTGTCCTTGCTCAAGATCCTGCTCACCAATTACTGCCTGTTCGACTGCGCCTATTGCGTCAACCGGCGCTCGTCGAACGTGAAGCGGGCGAAGTTCTCCGTGGACGAGGTGGTGACGCTCACGGTCGAGTTCTACAAGCGCAACTACATCGA
>JALYFY010000547.1 GCA_030777385.1 Pseudomonadota bacterium
GCCAGATTGAGGATGGCGTTCTCCAACTGGTTCGGGTCGGCTTGAGTTCGCCACAGACCACCCCCGAGAACCGTCTCCAGCATGACCGTTTCGCCCAGCGTCCGTCGCAGCAGATCGGACATGCCGGCCACGAGCTTGTTCACGTCGATGGGCTTGGGATCGAGCGGCTGACGGCGGGAAAAGGCCAGGAGCCGCTGGGTCAGGGTCGCGGCGCGCCGTGTCGCCTCCATGGCGTGAGTGGCGGCTCGCTGGAGACGGCTCTCACCCTCCGGCAGCCGACGCTGGAGAAGCTCGATGTTGCCGACGATGATGGTGAGCAGGTTGTTGAAGTCGTGGGCGATGCCGCCGGTGAGCTGCCCGATGGCCTCCATCTTCTGGGCCTGCCGGAGCGCTTCCTCGGCCTTCAGGCGCTCGGCGACCTCCTGCGTGACCCGCTCCTCCAGGGTTTCGTTCAGGCGCCTGAGCTCCTGGGTGGCCTGCTCCGCCTTCTGGCGGGCCAGGAGCAGCTCCCGCTCGTACTTTCGCCGGTCGCTGGCATTGAAAACCGTGATGCGGTTGACGACGGGGCGTCCGGCCGCGTCCCGCTTCTGAACCGTGTTGGCCAGAACCGGCAGCGGACGCCCATCGGCGCAGGTCAGGTCGAATGCGATCTCGTTGATGAAACCCTGCATCTGCAGCAGGGGCGCAAAATGGGTCTCGTAGAAGATCCGTCCGCCGACGCTCAGAAGGTCTGCAAAGCACTTGTGACCGACGAGCTCCTGCCGCTCCATGCCGATCCAAGCTAGAAAGGTTTGGTTCGCCCTGACGATGGTGCCGTCCGGCAGCGTCGAGAGGTACCCGCAGGGGGCACTCTCGTAGAGTTCCTCGGTGGTTTCGATCAGCGCGCCTTGGTCGATCACTCGGCAGCGGTCCTGACAGGGCCAGGGTCGCGCAGGAACGCTTCCATGGCGGCGATTGTCTCCTCGGGCGCACTCAGGTTCGGGCAGTGTCCCGTGGCCTTGAGCTGAACGAACTCACTGCCCTGAAGGTTCTGGTGCATGTAGCGCCCGACCACGTCCGGAGCAATCGCATCCTGCGAGCACTGAAGGATAAGTGCCTTCGTCCTCACATTCCGGAGATCGGCCCGGTTGTCGGACAGGAACGTCACGCGGGCGAAGTGCTTGGCGATCTCCGGGTTGGTGCGGCAGAAGCTGTTGGTGAGCTCCTCGCCGAGATCCGGCCGCTCCGGGTTGCCCATGATCACCGGGGCCATGGTGCTCGACCAGCCGAGATGGTTGCTGTCGAGGAAGTCGAGCAGGCCCTCGATGTCCTCCTGCTTGAAGCCGCCGACATAGTCGCCGTCGTTGATGTAGCGCGGCGAGGGGCCGATCAGGACGAGGCGGTCGAACCGCTCCGGCTCCTTGATGGCGGCGAGAACGCCGATCATGGCGCTGACCGAGTGGCCTACGAAGACTGCATCCTTCAGGTCCAGCTCGCGGCAGATCGCCAGCACGTCCTCCGCGTAGCCGCTGAGCGAGCCGTACTTGGCTTCGTCGAAGGCGGCGGCATCCGACTGGCCGTGGCCCACATGGTCGAAGAGCACGATCCTGTAGCGATCCTCGAACGCCGGGGTGATGAAGCGCCACATGTTCTGATCGCAGCCGTAGCCATGGGCGAAGATCATGGGCTGCTCGCCGCGGCCCAGCACCTTGACGTTGTTACGTTTGAGAACGGCAGACATGGGCGCTCCGTGCAATTCAGGGACCGAGACCTGGGCGCCACGCGCTTATGGCGGCAGGCGAGCTTTGCAATTCAGAGGTCCTATCTAAATGCGCCGGTTCCCGTTTCAACGCAGAAACGTTGCCCCACAACCATCCGGGCGGCATTTCGGGGCTTATACCGCCAGGGGCGGCCGCCCTGTGGATTGCGGGAACAAAAAAAGCTTGGCCATTCCGTTTTTAACCATGTCCTCACCGCCCTAGTTTATGGAGCAGGTTTGGAGAACACGCTTCGTGCGCTACCCGCCTCAAATCCTCGAAGAGATCCGCGCCCGGCTGCCGACCTCGGCGGTCGTGGGCAAGCGCGTGCGTCTCAAGAAGGCGGGGCGGGAGTGGAAGGGGCTGTCGCCCTTCAATGCGGAGAAGACTCCGTCCTTCTACGTGAACGACCAGAAGCAGTTCTATCACTGCTTCTCCTCCGGCAAGCACGGGGACATCTTCACCTTTCTCATGGAGACGGAGGGGCTCTCCTTCCCCGAGGCCGTGGAGCGGCTGGCTGGCGAAGCGGGAGTGCCCCTGCCCAAGCTCTCCCACGAGGACCGGGAACAGGAGATCAAGCGCAAGAGCCTCCATGACGTCATGGAGCTGGCAACAGGGTTCTTCGAAGCGTCGCTCCAGGGCCCGCCCGGGCTCAAGGCGCGGGACTATCTCGCCGGGCGCAGCTTAAGCCGGGAGACGCAAACTCGCTTCCGCATCGGCTATGCGCCTCCCGAGCGCCACGCCCTGCGCGATCATCTGGCCGGCAAGGGCGTTCCCGTCGACATGATGGTGGAGGCGGGTCTCGTGCACCCAGGCGAGGAGGGGAAAATCCCGGCCGACCGCTTCCGCGACCGGGTCATGTTCCCGATCTGCGACGTGCGGGGCCGGGTCATCGCCTTCGGCGGGCGGGCCATGAGCGCCGATGTGCCGGCAAAATACCTCAACTCCCCCGACACCCCGCTCTTCAACAAGGGACGGCTCCTCTACAATTACCACCTCGCCCGCCAGCCGGCGCACGACCGGGGCACGGTGATCGCCGTCGAAGGCTATGTGGACGTGATCTCCCTGAACGCCGCGGGCTTTCCCCATGCGGTCGCGCCGCTGGGCACGGCGCTCACGGAGGATCAGCTTGCGCTTCTCTGGCGCCTCGCGGAGGACCCGATCCTCTGCTTCGACGGCGACAAGGCCGGACAGCGCGCGGCCTACCGGGCGCTCGATGTAGCCTTGCCCAACCTGACCCCCGGCAAATCCCTCCGCTTTGCCATGCTGCCCGAGGGGCAGGATCCGGATGATCTGGCCCGGGAGGGCGGAAGCGCCGCCGTGGAGCGGGTGCTGGCCTCGGCCCGGCCTCTCGTGGACGTTCTCTGGGCCAGGGAACTGGAGGCAGGCCCCCTCGATACCCCCGAGCGGCGGGCCGCTCTGGAGCGGCGCCTGCGCGAATCACTGGCACTGATTCGCGACGAAACCCTCAAGAAATACTACCGGGAGGACATCGAGGCCCGGCTCTCGGCCCAGAATCCCGACGCGCGGTCCAACCGCTACAACCGCCAGGGCGGAGGCTTCCGGCGGGACCAGCGGGGGCCTTCCCCTATGACACCCAGCTCGCGGCTCAGCGTCTCTCCGCTGCTGGCCCGCAACGCGCTGTTTGCCGGGAATTCGGGCGAGAGCCCCCGGGAGGCGATGATCCTCTGCACCTTCCTGGTTCACCCGGAACTGCTGCAAAATCATGCGGAAACCCTTGCGGACATTGAACTTGAGGGCCGCTCTACCCAAATGGTGTGCAGTCTCCTGCTCGACGGTGCCGCCAGCGGCGACCCCCCTGATGCAACCGTCGTGAGAGCCCGGCTTGAACGGGCCGGACTGACGCCGGTGGCCGACAGGCTCGCGGCTCTGGTCCGCCCCGGCGACCGCTGGATGCTGGATCCGCATGCGGATCCCTTGCGGCTTGAGGACGCATTGAGGCAAGCGATCACCTTGCATCGCCGCGCACGCACGTTACATAGCGAGCTTCGAGCTGCCGAGCGCGCGCTCGCTGAAGAGGACAATGAGGCCAATCTCGCCTGGTTGCGAGAGGTCCAAAACCAGCTGTCCTCCGTCGAGGGTGCCGAGGCCGACATGGACAACGGGGGAGCCCTGGGGGGTCCCTGACGATCCCGGGTCAGAGCGCGGCGCACAATGCGGATGCAGCGGTTCGAGCGGGAGATGGTTAACGGTTAGTCAAGCGACTTGCTGTTTATAATTGGGAATGAATTTCGGGTGGCGGAGCCCTGAGCTTGCCGCCCATTCGCGCATCGTAGACCCCCGATTGAGGGATTTGCGGGGCGCCGGAGTTGAGCAAAGCATGGCAACGAAGACAACCGGCGGCGACGAAGGCGATACGACGACCACCGAGCAGCAGAGCGACGGGCCTCTGCTCGACCTGAGCGATGCCGCCGTCAAGCGGATGATCAAGCTCGCGAAGAAGCGCGGCTATGTCACCTATGACGAGCTGAACGAGGTTCTGCCTCCCGAGGAGTTCAACTCGGAGCAGATCGAGGACGTGCTTGGCCAGCTCTCGGAGATGGGCATCAACGTCGTCGAGTCCGAGGAGACGGAAGAAGGCGAGAAGGCTGAGGCCGCTGACGAGGAGGAAGCCGAAGGCGGCGACCTCGTCGAGGCCTCCCAGACCCGCGCCGTCGCCGTCCGCGAAACCACGGCCAAGGAGCCGACCGACCGTACCGACGATCCGGTGCGCATGTATCTGCGCGAGATGGGCTCGGTGGAGCTTCTCTCCCGCGAGGGCGAGATCGCCATCGCCAAGCGCATCGAGGCCGGCCGCGAGGCCATGATCGCAGGCCTCTGCGAAAGCCCGCTGACCTTCCAGGCCATCATCATCTGGCGCGACGAGCTCGTCGAAGGCCGGGTGCTCCTGCGCGACATCATCGATCTCGAGGCAACTTACGCGGGCCCCGACGGCAAGGGCGCGCCCAAGGTGGACGCTCTCGGCGACGGCGAGGCCGAGGAGGAGGCTCCCGAGGGCGAGGAGGGCATTGCCCCGCCCGAGGGCGATCTCGACGACGACGACATGGAGAACAACGTGTCGCTCTCGGCCATGGAGGCCGAGCTGAAGCCGCGCGTCCTCGAGACCTTCGACTCCATTGCCGACAACTACAAGAAGCTGCGCCGCCTCCAGGTGGAGCACGTGGAGCAGCGCCTGCAGAACAAGCAGCTGACCCCGGCCCAGGAGCGCAAGTACAAGGAGCTCAAGGCGGATATCGTGGCGTCGGTGAAGTCGCTGTCGCTCAACAACAACCGCATCGAGGCCCTGGTCGAGCAGCTCTACGACATCAACAAGCGCCTTATCTCCCATGAGGGCCGCCTGATGCGCCTGGCCGAGAGCCACGGCGTCGCCCGCGAGGAGTTCCTGAAGCACTACCAGGGCTGGGAACTCGACCCGAAATGGGTGCTGCGGGTGTCCAAGCTCGGCGGGCGGGGCTGGAAGGACTTCGTTGCGAAAGCGAAGGACGGCATCCACGACCTGCGCGAGAACATCCACAATCTGGCGAGCGAAACCGGCCTGGAGATCCAGGAGTTCCGCCGCATCGTCATGATGGTGCAGAAGGGCGAGCGCGAGGCGCGCCAGGCCAAGAAGGAAATGATCGA
>JALYFY010000548.1 GCA_030777385.1 Pseudomonadota bacterium
GGGGGCCGGTAACGCTCGATCATCGGCCCGTCCACGGTCCAGGCCTCGCGGCTCTGGATATGGCGCATGGCCCAATAGAGGCTCGGAAAGCCCCCTGTGGCCACTTCGACGGCTTCAGGCTCGCCCAGAATGGTCTCAGTCTGCCGGAGAGCAGGCCCAAGCGCCTCCCGCACATCGTCATGGAGCAGGGCAAAGGCATCCTGCGCCAGAAGGGTCCTGGGCTTCTGCGGCAGGGGCGCGCTGTCCGCGCCTAAAAGCACTTCGCCCACCCGGACGAAGGTTGCGCCGTCGCGGGTGAAGTAGCCGCAGGTGTCGAAGGACGGAGCCAGATCGTGACAGAGCTCAAGGCTCACCCGGCCATGGGTCGGCCGAATGCCAAAGAGGCCGCAGTGGTTGGCCGGCGCCCGCACGGAGCCCCCCGTGTCGGTGCCGAGCGCGAAATCGCATAAGCGGTTCGAGACGGCGGCAGCCGAGCCCGAGGACGAGCCTCCGGGAATGCGGTCGGGTGCGCCGCCGTTCACGGGCGTGCCGAAATGAGCGTTCTTGCCGCTCATGGAGAAGGCGAGCTCATCCGTGATGGTCTTGCCCACGAGGCGCGCGCCCGCATCGAGCAGCCTCTGGACGGTAGGCGCCGTCCGGGCCTTGATGCCGGACATGGCCAGCATGTGGGGCGATCCCGCGCTTGTCGGGTAGCCCGCCACGTCGAAGAGGTCCTTGGCCGCGAACGTCAGCCCCGACAACGGCCCGCTCGGGGCATGGAGGACGGGAACGGCCGGGTAGGGCATGAAGGCATGGGCGGGATCGCGGTCGAGGAGCATGGGCCTGCCAAGGTGAGGGAACGAACGGACAGCGAATGTGTCATTCTCTCCTAGCGCATCGTGCGGAAAAGTGGACCCGGTTTTCTGCTCCATACGATGCGCCAGTCAAGAAGATGAGCATCGGATCGATCCGATGCTCTAGTCAGGAGCAAGGCACGAATGCAGGAACCTTGACAGTTTGGCCTTCCTTCCCGACCCCATAGGCCCTACATCCTCGCAGGTTCGCGACTAAAGGAACGCGTAATGGTGAAGACATCGACGATCCGCTGGCTGGCTCTTGGAGCGGCGCTTGCCCTCGGAACCCCGGCGGCTCAGGCGCAGCAGGCCACGATCAAGCTCGGCGAGCTGAATTCCTATGCGCAATGGGCGGCCTTCACCGTGCCCTATCGTAATGGGTGGCAACTGGCCGTCGAGGAGATCAACGCCAAGGGCGGCGTTCTCGGCCGGAAGCTCGAGATCGTCTCCCGCGACGACGGCGCGACCACGGGCAGCGCCACCCGCGTGGCCGACGAGCTCGTGACCCGCGAGGGCGTCTCCCTGCTCTTCGGCTCGTTCCTGTCGAATGTGGGCGTGGCCATGGCGGACTATGCCAACCAGAAGAAGATCGTCTACATCGCCGCCGAGCCGCTCACCGATGCCGTCACCATGGCGCAGGGCAACCGCTACACCTACCGCATCCGGCCCAACAACTTCATGCAGGTGGGCATGCTGGTGGACCAAGCGAAGGCCTCCGGCGCCAAGCGCTGGGCCATCGTCGCCCCGAACTACGAATACGGTCAGTCGGCGGCGGCGGTGTTCAAGCGCCTGATCCAGGAGCGGGTGCCCGGCGCCCAGATCGTCGCCGAGCAATACCCGGCGCTCGGCAAGATCGAGGCGGGCGCCACCGCCTCGGCCATCGAGCAGGCCAAGCCCGACGGCATCTTCAACGTGCTCTTCGGCCCCGACCTCACCCAGTTCGTGCGCGAGGGCAACACCCGCGGCCTCTTCGAGGATGCCACGGTCCTGTCGCTCCTCACCGGCGAGCCCGAATGGCTCCTGCCCCTCAAGGACGAGGTGCCCGAGGGCTGGACCGTGACCGGCTACCCCTGGGACGAGATCAAGGAGCCCAAGCACAAGGCCTTCGTGGACGCCTACCGGGCCAAGTACAACGACACGCCGCGCCTGGGCTCGCTCCTGGGCTACATGGTCGTCACCATGATCCGCGACACCATCGAGCGCGCGGGCTCCGCCGAGACCGAGGCCCTCATCAAGGCGCTCGAGGACGCGAAGTTCGACACTGTTGCGGGCCCCGTCACCATGCGCGGCATCGACAACCAATCCACCATGGGCGCCTGGGTCGGCAAGCTCGTGCTCAAAGGAGCGTCAGGCGGCATGACGGACTGGACCTACAAGGACGGCACCTCGTTCATGCCCACCGAGGCCGAGGTGAAGGCGGTTCGGAAGGACTAGACGCACCTTCACCCTCCCCTTGAGGGGGAGGGTCGACCGTAGGTCGGGGTGGGGTGGTACCACAACAGAAAACCAGTCATGTCGAACATCAACCGCTTCAGACGTGAGAGAGCAAAACAGCTTCGCTCGAATGCCACCGAGCCGGAACAGGCCCTCTGGCGCGCTCTGAAGCGCATTCCTGTCTACGGCAGTCACTTCCGGCGACAGGTGCCGATCGGTCCCTATGTTGCCGACTTCGCCTGCCTGAAGGCGCGCCTCATCATCGAACTCGACGGCGGGCATCATTCCCAGGATGACATTGCAGCCAAGGACGAAGCCCGGACGCGTTGGCTCGAAAAGGAAGGCTACCGCGTCGTCCGCTTTTGGAACTCTGAACTGACCGAGAACATGAACGGCGTTCTCGACACCATTTACGCGGCCCTGTATGGCTCGCCTCAATCGGAAGCGCTTGCGCTTCCCACCCCACCCCGGCCTGACGGCCGACCCTCACCCTCAAGGGGAGGGTGAGGAATGGACCCCTCCTTCCTGGCCGTTCAGGCGCTTAGCGGGCTCTCCAGCGCCTCCTCGCTCTTCATCACCGCCTGCGGCCTGACCATCGTCTTCGGCGTCACCAGGATCGTGAACTTCGCGCACGGCTCGCTCTACATGATCGGCGCCTATACGGCCGCGACCCTGGTGCCGCGCCTGCTCGAGCTCTCCTTCGGACCGGCGACCTTCTGGGCCGGCATCCTGGTCTCGGCCCTCATCGTCGGCCTCATCGGCGTCCTCATCGAGGTCCTGCTCCTGCGCCGCATCTACGGCGCGCCGGAACTCTTCCAGCTGCTCGCCACCTTCGGGGTCGTGCTCGTGGTGCAGGACCTGGTGGTGCAGGTCTTCGGGCCGCAGGACATCCTTGGCCCTCGCGCGCCGGGATTGCGGGCGCCCGTCGAGATCCTCGGCCGGCGCTTTCCGTCCTACGAGCTCGTGCTGATCGCTGCCGGCCCCATCGTTCTGGGGCTCGTCTGGCTGCTCCTGCGCAAGACGCGCTTCGGCGTGCTGGTGAGGGCCGCCACGCAGGACCGGGACATGGTGGCCTCGCTCGGCGTCAACCAGGCGATGTTGTTTACCGGCACGCTCTTTCTCGGCGCGTTCCTGGCGGGCCTCGGCGGCGCTCTCCAGATTCCGCGCGTATCCGCCAACACCGGTATGGACCTGTCGATCATCGCCGAGGCCTTCGTGGTCACGGTGGTGGGCGGCATGGGCAGCGTGCCGGGCGCGTTTCTCGCAGCCCTCATCATCGGGCAGCTGCAGGCCTTCGGCATCCTGATCTTTCCCAAAAGCACCCTCGTCGTGGTGTTCCTGCTCATGGCCGTGGTTCTGGCCGTCCGCCCCTATGGCTTCTTCGGGCGCGCCGAGGTGATCGGCGGAACCCATGCGGTGGGCATTTCAAGCCACAAGCCCATGCCCGGCGGCACGCTCATCGCATGGATTGCGATCGCAGCTCTTGCCTGCC
Organism: Pseudomonadota bacterium; assembly: GCA_030777385.1. GTDB lineage: Bacteria > Pseudomonadota > Alphaproteobacteria > Rhizobiales > Beijerinckiaceae > Microvirga. Next base: position 3,760 of record JALYFY010000548.1, read on the forward strand.
TGCCCCTGGTGGGGGATGCCTATCTCCTGAAGGTGGCGACCGAGATCCTGATCTTCGCGCTCTTCGCCTTCAGCCTGCAGCTGCTCATCGGCGTCGGCGGGCTCGTGAGCTTCGGGCATGCGGCCTTCTTCGGCCTTGGCGCCTATGGCGCGGCATTGGCCGTCAAATGGTACGGCGCATCCATGGAAGAAGCTCTCCCCCTTGGGCTTTGTCTTGCGGCTTTGGGAGCGGCGCTGATCGGCGCCTTCGTGGTGCGCCTGTCCGGCATCTACCTCGCCATGATGACGCTTGCGGCCGCGCAGATCCTCTATGCGGTCGCCTTCCAGTGGGTGGACGTCACGGGCGGCGACAACGGCATCGTCGGCGTCTGGCCGGCCAGCTGGGCGAGCGGGCCTGTGCCGTATTACCTCCTGACGCTTGCGGTGACGGTGGTGGCGGTCTTCCTATTGAAGCGCATCATCGACGCGCCTTTCGGCTATGCGTTGCGGGCCGCGCGCGACTCGGAAGCCCGCGCCGAGGCCATCGGCCTGAAAGTGCGCCAGCACCGCTGGCTCGCCTTCGTGATCTCGGGCGCGGCCGCAGGGCTCGCCGGCGGCATCTATGCCTTTTCCCGCGGCTCGGTCGATCCGAGCCTGCTCGGCATCTCCACCTCCGTCGATGCGCTTACCATGCTGCTCCTCGGCGGCATCCAGACCGTGACGGGCCCGCTCGTCGGCGCGGGTGTCCTGCATTTCCTGCGGGATCTGATCATGCCGCTCACGCCCTTGTGGCGTCTCCTGCTGGGCCTGAGCATCATCGCCATGGTGCTGATTTTTCCACGCGGCCTCGTCGGCACGGTTCGCTACTGGCGGGAGGAGCGGGCATGACGCTTCTGTCCGCCCAAAACCTGCACAAATCCTTCGGCGGCGTCGTGGCGGCGCGCGACGTGGCGTTCACGGTGGAGCGCAGCGAGATGCTCGCCGTCATCGGCCCCAACGGCGCGGGCAAGTCGACCGTGTTCAACATGGTCGGCGGCCAGCTTCGCCCCGACCGCGGCCGGGTTCTGCTGGACGGGCAGGACATCACCGCCGCCTCGCCGCAGAAGCGCTTCCGACGGGGCGTGGGCCGCACCTTCCAGGTGGCGCAGACGTTTCTCTCCATGACGGCGGCCGAAAACGTGCAGATGGCGCTGATCAGCTGCCGCCGGCACAGCAACGGGCTCTGGACCCCGGCTCGGAACCGCCACCGCGACAAGGCGGTCGAGCTGCTCTCCCAGGTCGGCATGGCGGAGGCCGCCGACAGTCCCTGCTCGTCGCTGGCTTATGGGGACGTGAAGCGGGTGGAACTGGCCATCGCGCTTGCCGGACAGCCCAAGCTCCTCCTCATGGACGAGCCCACCGCCGGCATGGCTCCGCGGGAGCGGGCGGCCTTGATGGCTCTCACCGCCTCGATTGCAGCCTCGCAAGGCATCGGCGTTCTTTTCACCGAGCACGACATGGATGTGGTCTTCGGCCACGCGGCCCGGGTGCTCGTGCTCGTCCGCGGCCAGATCATCGCCGCAGGCACCCCGGATGAGGTTCGGCAGGACGAGCAGGTCCGGCGCGCCTATCTTGGCGACGCGCGCGCCCTGGAGAGGCCGAAAGGCGAGAGTCCCAAAGGGATGAGCCCCGCATGAGCGCGCCGCTTCTCGAAGTGTGGAACCTCTGCGCCTTCTATGGCCGCGCGCAGGTTCTGTTCGA
>JALYFY010000549.1 GCA_030777385.1 Pseudomonadota bacterium
GTATGCAATTGAAGGTGTTACCGATGCCTTGCAATTCGAGCTTGTGCCACTCGGCATTAATGTGAAGCTCGTTGAGCCCGGCGCTATCAAGACCGAATTCGGGAAGTCGCTGTCCCTCAGTAACGACCCCGCAATCCCAGACTATCAGCCGCTCCTCGATTCAGCGATGAGCACCTATGGTGGTCTCATGGGCGCCGCCTCCGAGCCTGAACTGATCGCTGAGCAGATCCTTGCGGCTGCGACCGACGAGGGTCGCAAATTGCGCTTCCCCGCTGGGGACGACGCCGTCCGCTATTTCGCGGAACGCGAAGCCGTCACTGACGAGCAGTATTTCGCAACCGTCGCGAAGCAGTTCGGTCTTCAGGCCTGAGTTTACGGCCTGTTATGACTTGAGCCAATCGCAGGCGGCCGCGAGGTGGAGGATCCCTATGAAGGACGCTGCGGTCTTCTCGTAGCGTGTCGAGACCGCTCTTCATTCTTTCAGCCTGGCCCAGAGCCGCTCCACGACGTTGCGATTGTTGTAGATCCACGCAGGACAGGCAACCGGTGCCTCGTTGCGCTTGGCGGGAATGGCAGGCCGTGAGCCGCGCTCCCAGATGTGCTGGCGAAAGGCGTGGCTGGCATAACCGCGATCACCCAGCACCCACTTCGGCATGCCCGGTAGGCGGTCGATCGATACTGCCAGTCCGGGTCGTTCGTCTTCTCTAACAGAACCTTGGCGCTGAAGGTTATAGTGGTATCGGCAAATGATGCGGTGTTGAAATACATCCCTCCCGGGGCGGCCAATCCCTCTTCAATTTCCAAAGACTGAAATTCAAAGCGAGCGTCAGGCTGAGGGTTAAGCAGGATACCGACCACTCGGTCGTTGCACCACGATCGCTAAATGGCCGTTCCCGACAAAGGCAGTCACCGAGCAAACCGTCATCCAGCAAGGCCACGCGCCATGCCGATCAACGCCTTGAACGCGGCCGATGGATTTCGTCTGCTAGGATAGTAGAGACACAAGGGTGCTAGCAGTGGCGTCCAATCTTCCAAGACCCGAACGAGACGCCCTGCCTCGATGTCTTCGCGCACATCGGACTCCATAAAGTAGCCGATGCCGACGTGATTGAGGACAGTGATGCGCGAGAGGCTGGCCTCGTCTAGCGTAATAGGACCTTGAACGTCGATCTGAACCGGCTGACCGTCCTTCTCGAATTGCCAGTGATGCAGCGCGCCATTCGGCAATCGGATCCGAAGACATGAATGGCGCAGAAGGTCGGGGGGCACGCGGGGCTTGCCGTTGGCTTTGAAATACGCGGGCGATGCAACCACGGCGAAGCTGCGTGGAGAGCCGACGGGAATGGCAATCATGTCGCTCGGCACAAGGTCGGCGCGCCTCAGGCCAAGGTCGAACCCGTCGGCAACGATGTCCACGATCCGGCCCTCGGTGACGAGATCGACGTGAACTTGGGGATAGCGACGCAAGAACTCTAGCAGGAGCGGACCAAGAACTTCCCGCGCGCCTGTTGCGAATGCATTGATCCGAAGGGTTCCGGACGGGGTTTCCTGCTGTGAGCGGGCGGCGCCCATTGCATCGTGAAGGGTCTTCACGGCAGGCCCGACATGATCGACGAAGTTCCGTCCGGCGTCCGTCAGGGAAACGCTACGGGTGGTGCGATTGAACAGTCGGACGCCGAGCTGGCGCTCCAGCTTGCCGATGGCGTTGCTCAGCGCGGTCGTCGATAGGCCAAGTTCCAGCGCCGCTGCCCGGAACGATCCGCGCCGCGCAATGGCGAGAACAGCATCAAATTCGATCAGGCCGTGCTTCAACATTATCCCGATTTCCGCAATGCCACATGCCGATTTGTTCCTGTTTTCGTGAACGATGTCTATCTCTAAATTGTCCTTGTCACGTCAAGGAGCCGAGCGATGCCGATCGAACTACCCAAGCCCATAGCCGACTATGTCGAGGCGAACGCCCGGCTCGATGTTGACGGCATGCTGACACCCTTCGCCACCGATGCTGTCGTCCTGGACAACGGAGGCCGTCACGAGGGCCACGCCGAACTGCGGACCTTGTTCGAAGAGGCGGTGATCCCCGTCCAGGCGATCTTCACGCCGGACACCGTTCGCCACGAGACCGGTCAGGTCGTCGTCGAAGGTCCTGCCCGTGGCGACTTCAAAGGCAGCCCAATCCGCTTCACCTATCGTTTCACGCTCGAGGACGACGCCATCAAGGCCTTGGAGATCACGGCATGAACATCAAGGCTGATCCGACAGAGTTTGCGGGAAAGCGCGTGCTCATCAGCGGGGGCACCAAGGGTTTGGGCCGCGCCACCGTCAACCGCTTTCTGGCTGGCGGAGCCCGAGTGATCACTGCCGCCCGCGGGCCCCTGGAGCCCATCGACGGCGTTGAGTTCGTACAGGCGGACCTCACAACCGTCGAGGGCGGGGAAATGCTGGCCAAGGCGGCGCTCGAACGCCTGGGCGGGATCGACATTCTAGCTCATGTGATCGGCGGATCGTCGACACCGGGCGGCGGCTTCGTCGCCCTGACGGACGACCACTGGCTGTCCGAACTGAACCTGAACCTCCTGGCGACTGTTCGCCTTGATCGTCTCCTGATCCCGCAGATGATCGAGCGCGGCAGCGGTGCGGTGGTGCACGTGACTTCCATCCAGTCGGTCCTTCCGCTGCCGGAGGCCACCACCGCCTACGCTTCCGCCAAGGCGGCGCTCAGGACCTACAGCAAGTCAGTGTCAAAGGAGCTTGGTCCCAAGGGCGTGCGGGTCAATGTCGTCTCCCCCGGCTGGATCATGACCGAGTCGTCCGTGGATCTGCTGAAGCGATTGCAGGCCGCCAATGGCGGCACGATCGAGGAGGCGCGGCAAGTCGTCCTCGACGGCTTGGGTGGCATCCCGATCGGACGTCCGGCCGACTCGCATGAGGTCGCCGACCTCATCGCCTACCTGGCTTCGGATCGCAGCGCCGCGATCCACGGCGCCGAGTTCGTCATCGACGGCGGCACCGTTCCGACCGTCTGAAGTGATCGCCCCGCCGTTGGCTGCTAGATTAAACGGCTCCGTTCTCTTATTCCGGGGGTTTTGGTCAAGCCCTTTGAGCGGCCCTTTCCGTCAGTTCGGCTGATATCACCTGTCGGGTCATGGTTCTCTCCGCGGTCGGCAGACACCGCCGCATGATGGGGTCGGAAGCCTCAGCCTCGCCATGTTGCATACGCGGTCAATCTGCTCCCTGAGGTTCAGGTTTCAGGCCGCAACGGTGCCCACGCGATGGCTGCTGCCTCGTCCCGACAAGGGACATCGTACCGCCAGATCTGGCGGATCTCTTTGGGTGTCTATCTCATGCGGGCTGCCCTTCCTGGCGCGACCACCGGAAGTCCGTGTTGTCACGCCACATCCGGTGCAGGATCACCGCCAACTTACGCGCGACCGCGACGGTCGCCTTCTTGCCGCCCACCTTCTTGGCGAGCCGGGTGCCCCAGGCCTTCAGCGCAGACCAGCGCGAGACCCGGTTCAGCAGGATCCCGGCCGCCTCAAACAGATACGTGCGCAGCAACGGATCACCGCATTTGGAGATCCGACCGCTTCGGTCGATCTCGCCTGACTGATACCGTCGTGGGGTCAGGCCAAGGTAAGCCCCTACACTGGACGAGCTCGCGAACCGGTCTGGTGTGTCGATGACACTGATATAGGCCAACGCGACCAGAGAGCCGACACCGGGAGCCGTCATCAGGCGTCGGGCCGCCGGATCCTGGCGCGCCAGTCCCATGAGGCGACGGGAGAGAATGCCGATTTGCCGGCTGACCTCCTGCAACGCTATCAGGAGGGCCTCAACAGCATCCTTCAGCGGCCCATCGGCGACCAGTTCGCGCACGCGGTCCATGAAGGGCTGACGGCCTCCCTTGCCGGCCACCAGCCCGAAGGGCTTGAGCATACCACGGATCTGGTTGATCAGGTCCACGCGCACCTCGACCAGACGGGCTCGTGAGCTGAGGAAGCTGCGGATCACCTGGCTGTCGAGGCTCTTGACGGTGACCTCCCGGTACCATCCCGTGCGCACGATTTGTGCCAGCCCAAGCGCATCATTCGGGTCGGTCTTGTTCACCTGCAGCGACAGCGCTGCCTTGGCATGGCGCGCATCCAGGCAGATCACAGGCAGGCCGCGCTTCTTCAACTCATGCCAGTGCCATGTCGACAACGG
>JALYFY010000550.1 GCA_030777385.1 Pseudomonadota bacterium
CCCCTCATCCGTGCAACACAGCCCCGCTCGTCGTCGGCAAGCGCGTCACGCGGCCTGGCGCGGGTTGCAAATCTCCTTGACGGATTGCAGCACGGCATCCGGGCTGAACACCCGCTCGAGCCAGCCGTCCTTGAAGATCTGCGGCTTGGCCTGCGCGATCGCGTGCAGCGCGCCGTCGGACAAACGGCCCTCGGGGAAGATCTCGAAGGCGATCGAGAGACCGATATTGAGGTGCCCCAGCATGAAGTCGAAAGCCGCTTGCCGGGGCACACCGCGCCGGACCGCCTCGTCGGTGGCCTCGCGAAGCGCCAAGCACATCGTGATCGCGACCGTTTCCGAGAGCGCGGGCTCGAGAATGGCGATCTGCTCGACCGTGCAACGATGGGCGTTCATCACGGGCTTGTAGATGGTGCGTGCGACCTCCTCGCATAGCGCGTAATGCTCCTCCGGGCCTTGCATCAGCGCGCAGACGATATGCTGCATTGCGGCGATCCCCCCGAAGAAGTCCTTCTTGGCGGCCTCGTCGGTTTCGTCGTTGAAAATGGGGGGATGGCAGGGATGCGTGACGAAGTAGGTCACATCGGGTCGATCCGGCATCTCGCCGGCATGGGGCGCGGCGGCATCAAGGACGATGAAGGCAGTCCCCGGCCTCACCTGATCGACGATGCCATGCGCGATCCTGCCGATCAGCCGGTCGGGCACGGCCATGACGACAACGTCGGCCCTGGCGAGGGCGCGGTCCTGGTCGACGCACTCTGTGCCCGCTGCGGATTTGAGCCGATGCCGTCCCTCTTGCGAGACTTCGACATGATCAACATCGAAGCGCGAACCCTGCAGATTGGTGGCGAGGCGAACGCCCATCTTTCCGCCGGCTCCGAGCAGCGCGACTTTGGTCATCTTTCCCTCCCTTATTGAAGTCCGTCGAGCGTATGCGGTCGAAGCCTAAGCGGCCGGGCATCCGTCCGCGGGATTGCCTAGACTCGGTTCGATCTGCGCCAATGCCGTCCCCGCGGCGCCTCGATCAACCAATGGTTTGATGCACGGGCTCCAAGTTCGGCAGGCGCTAGTTTACCACATCTTGCGACTCAAAGGCGATGCTCGCCTTCAACCTAACGGGCGACCTGGACCAGATTCGCCGGCGGCATGACGTTCTGTTTGCGCACGGCGCGACCTGCCTGATGGCGAGCCTGAACTCCGTCGGGCAGGTCGCATGATCGAGCTGGCCTGCTTCAGCGAGCTGCCAATCCACCTCCGATCGGCCCGGCGGTATCTCGAACTCTTCCCCGAGGATTATGGCTGATTGCTGCCAAGATACCTTTCCAAGCCGATCGGGGTTGGTTGCGTCCGCGGACAAGGGTGCCATAGAGGGCAGAGGCCACCCCATGAAGCCGCTACCGATGTCCCTCGCTCATTCCCTCGACGGCATCACGATTCACCGGATCATCGAGCAGGAGGGGCCGTTCTTCGATGCGCTGGAGTTCTTCCCGGACTTGACCGACGAGCTCCTTGCGGAGAACCGCTGGTTGCAGCCGGACTACATCGATGCCGGCGGGCGGCTCATCCTCTGTGTCCAGAGCTACGTGGTTCGAACCCCTCATCACACGATCCTCGTCGATACCTGCGTCGGCAACCACAAGCCGCGCCCGAGGCGGCCTTTCTGGGACATGATGAGCAGCGACCGTTATGAGGAGGGTTTGGCAGCCACTAAACTAACGGTCGACGAGATCGACTACGTGATGTGCACGCATCTTCACGTCGACCATGTCGGCTGGAATACCCGGCTCGAGAACGGCCGCTGGGTTCCCACTTTTCCGAGGGCGAAATACCTGTTCGCCGACCGAGAGTTGGAGCATTGGACGCAGCGGCAGAAGGACGATCCCGCGAGTTGTCCCTGGATCGAGGATTCCGTGCTGCCGATCGTCGCCGCAAACCGCGCCGAGCTGGTGAAGAGCGATCACACCCTCTGTGACGCCGTGCACCTCCTCCCCACGCCCGGGCACACCATCGATCACTACGCCGTCCAGATCGGAAAGCTTGGAAACGACGCCATCATCACCGGCGACATGATCCACTCGCCCCTTCAGGCCCGCTACCCCGAGATCGGCATGTTCTCCGATTACGATTCGAAGCAGGCTGGGGAGACGCGGCGAGCGCTCTTCGACCGCATCTGCGACACCCCGACCGTTCTGTGCACGGCACACTTCCCCGCGCCCTCGACCGGACGGGTCACGCGCTGGGGCGACGGCTTTCGCGTCGTGCCCCTCTGACCTCCGAAGGCCTCGGAGGAAGACGCGGCGAAAGGGACTTACGGGCCGACGTAAGTGACGCTAACGTTCCCGGCAACGAAGCTGCATGGTGTATGCAGCCGCAAGGGAGGAACCCATGAGACGCGCTGCTCTCGGTCGATTCAAAGGCCTGATGGCGATCATCGGATGCGTCTTCGCGACAAGCCTGTCCGCGCAGACCACGCTCAAGATGAACATCACCGTTCCGCAGAACTCGCATTACGGCAACGCCGTGGACGCCTTCGCCAAGGAGGTCGAGGCGAGAACGGGCGGGCGCTACAGAATCCAGAATTTTTATGCCGGCGCCCTCGGCGCGGAGCGAGAATCGATCGAGGCCGTGCAGCTCGGCACTCTTGACCTCGTCATGACCTCGACGGGACCGCTGCCGAATTTCGTGCCCGAGGTCGCGATCCTCGACATTCCGTTCCTGTTCCGCGACTACGCCCATGCGCGCGCCGTGCTCGACGGGCCGATCGGCCAGGAACTGTTGGCTAAATTCGAGACCAAAGGGCTGAAGGCCCTGGCCTGGGGCGAGAACGGCTTCCGCCACATGACGAACAGCAAGCATCCGGTGCAGGGCCCCGGCGACCTCAAAGGCCTCAAGCTCCGCACGATGGAGAACCCGATCCACATTCAGGCCTACAAGGGCTTCGGCATCATCCCGACGCCGATGGCCATCACGGAAGTGTTCACGGCGCTCCAGCAAGGGACGGTGGACGGCCAGGAGAATCCGATCTCGGTGATCCAGAGCCAGAAATTCGACCAGGTGCAGAAACACCTGACCATGACCGGCCACGTCTACTCGCCGGCCGTCATCCTGATGAGCAAGGCAGCCTTCGAGAAGCTGGCCCCGGCGGACAAGCAGCATTTCCT
>JALYFY010000551.1 GCA_030777385.1 Pseudomonadota bacterium
TTCTACGAGACGGCCGCCGGGCAGACCCTCGATGTGTCCATGCGGGAGCTCTTCACCAGGCTTGCGGAGATCGAGCGCGGCCACGAGCGCAAGGCGGGCGAGCTGCACGCGGCCCATCTGACCGACGACGCGGAGGCTGCCGAAGAGCACGCCCGCCGCAGGCTCTTCGTGCTGCAATATGTGCAGCCGGGCCTGGCCGGCCTGATCGACGGATCGGTCTCCACCCTTGCCCCGCTGTTTGCAGCCGCCTTCGCAACCCAGAACAACTGGGAGACCTTTCTGGTCGGCCTCGCGGCCTCGGTTGGCGCCGGCATCAGCATGGGCCTGACCGAGGCCCTGTCGGACGACGGCGAGATCACCGGCCGCGGCTCACCCTGGCTGCGCGGGCTGGTATGCGGCCTGATGACGGCCGCCGGCGGCATCGGCCATACCCTGCCCTACCTGGTGCCGGATACCTGGCCCAATGCCTTTATGCTGGCCACCGCCATCGCGGCGGTCGTGGTTGCGGTCGAGCTCGTCGCGATCTCATGGATCCGGACGCGATACATGGACACGCCGTTCTGGAGCGCCACCTACCAGGTGGTGGTCGGCGGCGTTCTGGTGCTTCTGGCCGGCATCTTCATCGGCAGCGCTTGACGGCGCAGGCGGCGCGCGCGAACTCTCGCTTCCGATCGCATCAACCGGGCTCCCATGTTCCGCATCGCTCATCTGACGGACCCTCATGTGGGCCCTCTCCCCCGGCCTCGCCTCAAGCAGCTTTTGAGCAAGCGCCTGACCGGCTGGTACAACTGGCATCGCAGCCGCCAGGATATGCATGACATGGAGCTTCTGGCAGAGCTGGTGGCCGACATCCATGCCGAGAGCCCCGACCACATCACCTGCACGGGCGATACCTGCAATATCGGCCTGCCCGACGAGTGGAAGACATCGCGCATCTTCATGGAGGCGCTGGGCGATCCGGCCCGCGTCACCTTCGTGCCCGGCAATCACGATGCCTATGTCCGGGGCTCCCTCGAAGGCCTCTTGAGGGAGCTTGCCCCCTGGACGCGCGGGGATGACGGAAGCGAGGCCACCTTCCCCTATCTGCGCCGCTACGGGAAGGTGGCGATCATCGGCCTGTCGTCCGCCATCCCGACCCTGCCTTTCGTGGCAACCGGCCGGGTCGGCTCCAAGCAGATGAAGGCCGTGGAGGAAATCCTTGGGGATCTCGGGCGCGATCCGTCCTGCTTTCGCGTCGTGCTGATCCACCACCCGCCCCATGTGGGCGGCGCGGAGGCAGGCCGCAATCTCACCGACGCCCCTCGCTTCGAGGCCATGATCGGCCGGGTCGGGGCGGAGCTCGTGCTCCATGGGCATAACCATGTGGGCTCCTTAGCCCATCTCGACGGCCCGCGGGGTCCCGTTCCGGTCATCGGCGCACCGTCGGCTTCGTCCAGAGGCGGGACGCTGACGCACAAGGCAGGCTATCACCTCTTCACCATCGGCCAGGATGAAACGGGCTTCTTCCTCAAGGCCGAATTGCGGGGCCTGCGGCCCGACGGCACCGTCGGCGGCATGGGCATGCTGTCCCTTGCGCGCATCAGGCAGCCCAAGGAAAAGACTTGAGAGGCAGGCCTCGCGAAGGTCCAGCCCCTCACGTCATCGCCGTCCTTGTGCCGGTGATCCCGGCGGGTTGAGAGTCTGGCCGTAAAAGCACCGCCATCCCTCCCCCCTCAGGCCTGGGGCCTGCCCGGGACCTATCTTCCTCTTGCGCAAGTCGGGAGCGTGAGGCTCCACAGGCTCTCCTCCACCTTGTGGGGAGGGAAGCCCGCGTTTCATCAAAATTGCATCAGCTATTTATGACCCAGCCTCTGAGGACCGCCTTGCTAGAGATCATCAAGCATTGATCGCAGGCTGCAGGCCAAGCTTCCAGGTTTGAAGGGTACCGGGAAGCTTAGTTTTATCATAGGTTAGTCTTCTACTCTTCAGGAGCCAGCAAAAGCCAAGCTTTTAATGCTATTTCTCGCGTAATGCCCACATATATTTTCCTTTTCTGGAACCGCTTAGATCGCTTCTCGTTGAAGGGATGCTGCAGCCACCCATGAACTTTGCAAGCCTGTTGAGCTTCGCGCGGTGTTCTGCGACCCGAAAACAGGAGTTCATCTCATGAAGAAATACGTTGCCCTTGCGGCTCTGCTTGCATCCGTCTCCGCCGCGCCGGCCTATGCCCAGATGATGGCCCCGGCTGGAAGCCCCATGGTCCTGGACAGCCAGACCTATCGCATGATGGCAGCCCAGTCCGACGCTTTCGAAATTGCTTCGAGCCAGCTCGCCCTCGAGCGCTCCCGCAACCCCGCCGTGCGCCGCTATGCTCAGAACATGATCCAGGATCATACGATGACGAGCCAGGCCCTCAACGGCGGCCGTGCCGTCTATTCCGCATCCGGTGAGTTCATCGGCGGATCGATGAGCGGCACGCTCGCCGGCGCTGGCATCGGTGCCCTGGTCGGCGGCCCGGTAGGCGCGGCAGTGGGCGCTGGCATCGGTGCCGCGGCTGGCGCGACGGCTGGCGCAGCAGCGGGCGACATTCAGGCAACGGGTTCGGTGACCCCGGTCCGCCTCGGCGTTCCGCTTCCCCCGGAAAAGATGGCTATGCTGAACCAGCTCGCCTCCACCTCGGGCCCGCAGTTCGACCGCCTCTACGGTCAGGCTCAGCGCATGGGTCACCAGGAGGCTCTTGCTCTGCACACCAGCTACGCTCAGGCGGGCAACGATCCGTCGCTGCGCCAGTTCGCAGCCTCCGTGGTTCCCCACATCGAGCATCACCTCGAAGACTCCCAGCGTCTTCCGGGTGGCACGGTGAGCCGCCGTCGCCGCTAAGCGATTTCAGCTCTAAGTCTTTGCGGCGGGTCCCTTCGGGCCCGCCGTTTTCATTGCCGAAGTTGCTTCCACTGACGTGGAAGCAACTTCGGTCTTTTGGTGGCCGCATTTTTGGCGGCGAACCGGATCCACTTCGCCGAAAAATGCTTTAGCGGGCGTCCGGAACGACCTTGCCGGGATTGAGGATGTTCTGCGGGTCGAGCGCCTGTTTCAGGCTGCGCATGAGGTCAAGCGCAACCGGGTCCTTGTAGAGCGCGAGCTCGTCGCGCTTGATGAGGCCGATCCCGTGCTCGGCGGAGATCGAGCCGTTCATCCCATGCACGATATCGTGCACGATCCGGTTGAACCGCTCCCAGTGCGAGAGGAACGCAGCCTTGTCCATGCCCGCCGGCTGGGACAGGTTGAAGTGGATATTGCCGTCGCCGAAATGCCCGAACGCGCAGACGCGCACATCCGGCATCTCCGCCTCGCAAGCTTTTGCTGCCACCTCGATGAACTCGGCCACCCGCGAGACCGGCACGGCCACATCGTGCTTGATCGAGCCGCCCTCGAGCCGCTGCACTTCCGACAGGCTCTCGCGCAAGGCCCAGAGCGCCCGGCTCTGCGCATCGCTTGCACCCATCGCGGCATCCTGCACCAGCCCGTCCTCGAGGGCTTTGCCGAGGATCGTCTCCAGCTGCTCTTGCAGGTCCGCATCGGACTGCGGCGACGTGAGCTCGATCAAACCGTAAGAGGCATAACGCTCCGCAAGCGGGCGAACCGCGCCCGGCCTGTGCTTGAGAACGATCTCGAGCCCGAAATCGGGGATATATTCGAAGGCGGTGAGATGATCGCCGGCCTGCTCGCGCAACCGCCCGAAGAGCTGGAGCGCCGCGTGGGGAGAGGCGCAGCCGATGAAGGCCGTCACCCGTGTCTGCGGCTTCGGGAAGAGCTTCAGCACCGCCGCCGTGATGATGCCCAGCGTTCCCTCCGAGCCGACGAACAGGTTCTTCAGGTCATAGCCCGTGTTGTCCTTGCGCAGGCCCTTGAGCCCATCCCAGATCCGGCCGTCGGCCAGCACCACTTCGAGGCCGAGCGTCAGCTCCCGCATGTTGCCGTAGCGAAGAACGGCGGTGCCGCCCGCATTGGTGGCAAGGTTGCCGCCGATGCGGCACGAGCCCTCTGAGGCGAGGGAGAGCGGGAACAGGTACCCGGCCTCGCCTGCCGCGTCTTGCACGGCTTTGAGGATGCAGCCGGCTTCGACCGTGATGGTGGCATTCACCGGGTCGATGTCGCGGATGCGGTCGAGGCGGGCAAGGGACAGAACGATCCCGCCCGAGGGCACGCCGCCGCCCACGAGCCCCGTATTGCCGCCCTGCGGAACCACGGGCACGCCGGCTCTGGCGCATTCCTGAAGCACAAAGGCCACCTCGTCCCGGTCGCGGGGGCGCACCGCGGCCAGAGCCTCACCGCGATAGAGCCCCCTGGTTTCCACCAGATAGCCTTCGATGTCGCTGGCGAGCGTCAGGACGGAGCCTTCCCCCAGCCTCATCGTCAAGGCTTCGATAAGAGCGGTGTTCTGTGCAGTCATCCCTGGTCCTCGCCTGCGGCCTTCGTTCATTGCGGGCATTGCCTCGACGAGGAGGGTCCGCGCCCGGACGATTGTCATTTCCGGTCGCAGCGAAGGGGAGGAGAATCCACTTCCACGCGCCGCACCATGGATCCCCTTCCCTCACTTCGTTCGCCGGGGATGGCCCCGTGGCGCTGCCCCCCGGTGTCAGTCCCGGCCGGAGCGTAGCGGAGGGGAAGGAATCCATAGCTCAACGTCTGTAAGTGGATCCCCTTCCCGGCCTGCGGCCGCCGGGGATGACACCCGACGACAAACCAGGTCACTACCTCATTACGGCTTGTGGTGCGAACCGCAAGGTGTAGGAAGAAGCAAGCGACTCTGCCCCAGGCAGGGCCGGACGCCTTGTCCCACAGCCTCCATCCTCGCGAGCCCTCATGGCCTACGTCATTCCCGCACCCCTGGTCCCTGCCCTTCCGGTTGCCGGAACCGGCGATCTGTTTCCTGTCCGGCGCGTCTACTGCGTCGGGCGCAACTACGCGGCCCATGCCCGCGAGATGGGCGGCGACCCCACCCGCGAGCCGCCCTTCTTCTTCATGAAGCCGGCCGATGCCCTCCAGCCGGTGGCGGCAGGGGAGACCGTCGACCATCCCTACCCGCCGAAAACCGGCAACTATCATTTCGAGATCGAGATGGTGGTGGCGCTCGCCAAGGGCGGGCGGGACATTCCGGTCGAGCAGGCCCTGGACCACGTCTTCGGCTATGCGGTCGGTCTCGACATGACCCGCCGGGACCTGCAGGACGAGGCCAAGCAGCTTCGCCGCCCCTGGGAGCTTGGAAAGGCGGCGGATCGCTCAGGACCCGTCGGCCCGATCCATCCGGCCTCCGGGATCGGGCATCCGGCCAGCGGCGCGATTTCGCTCTCCGTCGACGGGGCCACTAAGCAGACGGCGGACCTGTCGGACATGATCTGGTCGGTGGCGGAGCAGATCGCCTACCTCTCGGCCTATTTCGAGCTTTTCCCCGGCGACGTGATCTTCTCCGGCACCCCGGACGGGGTGGGCGCGGTGGCGAAGGGCCAGACCATGGCTGGCGCCATCGAGGGCGTGGGCGAGATCCGGCTGCGGGTTGTGTAAGGCCAGCCCGCCTCCCCTTGCCTTTTTTGCAAGATTGGCCGTTACTGCGTCACGGCGCGATCGTTCAAGGATTGCGGTAAGTTAGGCTCCGGTTCAAGCCGGGCTCATAAACTCAAGGGAACGACAATGAAATTCGTTAAGACCGTCGGTTTGGCTCTTCTCGGTTCCGTCCTTGCGATCGGCGGAGCGGCCGCGCAGGAGAAGACGGTAAAGATCGCCACGGAAGGCGCTTACGCTCCGTGGAACTTCACGGGTGCTGGCGGCAAGCTCGAGGGCTTCGAGATCGATCTCGCCAACGACCTCTGCGGCCGCATGAAGGTGAAGTGCGAGATCGTCTCCCAGGACTGGGACGGCATCATCCCGGCGCTCCAGGCCAAGAAGTACGACGCCATCATGGCCGGCATGAGCATCACCGACGAGCGCAAGAAGACCATCGACTTCGCCGGTCCTTACGCCAACTCCCCGAACGGCTTCCTGGTCGCCAAGAACTCGCCGCTCGCCAACATGCCGGGCAAAGGCCAGGCCTTCAACCTCACCTCGGAGCAGGCTGGCGCCGAGAAGGCGATCGAAGCCTACAAGCCGCTCCTGAAGGGCAAGACCATCGGCGTCCAGACCTCGACGATCCACTCCAACTTCGCCGACAAGTACCTGAAGGGCACCGCCGAGATCCGCGAGTACAAGACCACCGAGGCCCATGACCTCGACCTTGCTGCCGGCCGCATCGATGCCGTTCTGGCCGACTCGACCGCGATCATCGGCACCCTCGAGAAGCCCGAGTTCAAGGACTACGCCATGGTTGGCCCGTCCATCACCGGCGGCCTGCTCGGCGCCGGCGTGGGCGTCGGCCTGCGCAAGGGCGATGCCGAGCTCAAGAAGAGCTTCGAGGATGCGATCCAGGCTGCCATCAAGGACGGCACGATCAAGAAGCTGTCCGAGAAGTGGTTCAAGATCGACACCACCCCGCGCGTCTGATCCGATTGCGCAACCCATCGAAGGCGCGGCTTCGGCTGCGCCTTTTTTGTATAAATCCGGCTCAACTGCGACCGAAATTGCCAGCCTGGGCGCTTTATTCATCATGTTTAGGGCTTGCGCAGGCTTGGCGTTTGAATGTTAGCTCTTGGGATGGGGTGCGGGTTTCGGCCTGAGGAGGC
>JALYFY010000552.1 GCA_030777385.1 Pseudomonadota bacterium
CTCGTCGCCCGGGTAGCTCTCGATGGCCTGACGCAAGACGCGGCCCATCTCGTAGCAGCGGCTCGGAAGCGGGATCGGGTACTGGATCACGTTAACGAAGATCGGCACGACCCGCACCGGCCACTCCTCGGGACGGCCCCAGAACAGCTCCATGGGAACCTGGATGCCATGGTCGACCTCGATCTCCTGGCAGATCATCGGGTCGAACCGGTTCTCGACCAGCGTATCGATGAAGTGCCAGGAGAAATCGACAGCCCCTTTGAAAGGCGGGATCGCGCGAGGCCCCCAGCCTTCGTCGATGGGGCGGTATTCCTCGGCGCATCCCACCGCGAAGGTCGGTACCTTGTCGAGGAAGAACGAGTTGCCGTGATCGTTGAAGATCACCACAGCCACGTCAGGCTTGTGCTCCCTCACCCAGTCCTGACCTGGAATGTAACCATCGAAGAACGGCTTCCAATCCGGCGTATCCCGCAACCCCTTGTCGATTGCGGCGGCAATGGAGGGAACATGCGAAGTCCCCAAGCCTCCAATGAGCTTTGCCATGGCTATTTCTTCCCCAAACGGTTGCGCAGGAAATCGTCGTGATCCATGCCGGCCTGATGGGCGCCGATCTCGGTGATGCGCACCGGGTCGACGGCTGAGATCTTGAGGATGAAGAAGAGATTGCCGCCAAGGCGCACCATCTCCCGCCAGTTCCGGGACATGACCGCCTCCTTCTCCTCCGGCGTCAGCGCGAAGCGGTCGAGATAGACGCTCTCATCCTGTCGGAAGGCCTCGCGGTTCTCAGGTTTGCTCAAGCCCATCGCCATCTTGTTGATGCGGTATCCGCCGAGCGACCGCTTGCGGTCGAGCAGCGGCGTATCCGGAATCCGGTCCTCACCAGGTTTGTCTTCCATGGCTTTCACCTCCCCGTTTGCACCTGGTTTCCTGCGCTTGCGAATTTGTTCTCGAAGCCGAGCCAGCGCAGCAGGGCGCGGGATACTTGTTCGGGCTGCTCGAGCAGGGACATGTGGCCGCTGTCTTCAATGACCACGAGTTCGGCATTCGGGATCAGCTCCGCCATCTCCTCATGCTGTGCAAGCGGGCTCCAGCGGTCCTGGCGCCCGACCATGATCAATGTTGGGCAGGTGACTCCCGCAAGGCGGGCACGCAGGTTGGGGCGGTTGAGAAGCGCCAGGACTTGGCGATGATGCTGCTCAGGCGTGGCCCGCATCACCATCGCCTTGAGCGGAGCCAGCAGCGTCTGGTCTTCGACCCTGTCCGCATGGAGCATGGGCGGAAGCCAGCGGTCGGCCAGAGCTTCCATGCCCTTACTGAACGCCAGATCGATCAGCACCTGCCGCTTGGCCTCTTCGCCCTCCCTGCGGGAATCGGTACCCGTGTCGATGAGGGCGAGCTTCACGATGCGCTCCGGCGCGAGATGCAACATCTCCATGGCAACCCGCGCACCCATGGAATGGCCGATGGCGATGATGGGACCATCGGTCATCGCAAGCGCCGCGCAGGCCATCTCCTCAATGGAGCTGTGCTGCGAGAAGTCCGCAACAAGAACCTTCCCGTGAGGCTTCAGGGCATCGATCTGTGCGCTCCAGATGCTGGCATCGCAAAGAAGTCCCGGCAGAAGAAGGATTGTTGGCTGTCGGCTCATCCCTGATCTCAAGGCTCCTGTCGCGCGCTCCCGGAGTGCACCGAAAACAACGGCCTAACACTATTGCTTCGGAACGCCGGCCTTCTCGATGACGGCCCGCCACTTCTCGATATCGGAACGAAGCCGCTCCGTGAGTTCGGCCGGGGTCTCGCTGCGGGCTTCGATCCCAAGATCGAGCAGGCGTGCCTTGATGTCCTGTGCTGCCAGGATCTCCTTCAGGGCGCCGTTCAGCTTCTGGACAACCGCCTCCGGTGTTCCTTTCGGAGCAAACAGCGCATTCCAGGATGTCACGTCGAAGCCCGCGACGCCCGCCTCCTGAACGGTCGGAACGTCGGGCAATGCCGCCGACCGGCGCGGTCCGGATGTGGCAAGCGCCCTCACCTGCTGGCCTTCGAGCGCAGACTTCAGGGCAGCTTGGGAGTCGATGAGAACGTGGGTGTCGTCCCGCAAAAGGGACACGAGCGCATCAGGGGTGTTGCGGAAGGGGACGTGCCTGAGGTCGGCCCCTGCCTCACCCTTGAACAGAACCGAGGTCAGATGCTGGGTGCTTCCCACCGCGACCGTCGCCACGTTCAGGGTACCTGGTTTGTCCTTGGCGTATTGAATGAGATCCTTGAGGGATTTGTGCTCCGATTTTGCGTTCACGGCAAAGAGGAAGTCGAACGTTCCGAGGGTGGAAATCGGCACGAAGTCTTTCAACGGATCGAATGGAAGATTGGCGAACAGGGGCACGCTGACCGCAGTGCCGTTCGTCAGCATGGTGAGCGTCTGCCCATCCGGTGCGCTCGAGATGGCAGCACGGGCAGCCGTGATGCCGCCCGCCCCTGGCATGTTCTCGACGATGAAACGCTGCCCGAGCTTTTCGCTGAGCTTTTCGGCGACGATCCTGATCGTCACGTCCGCCACGCCGCCGGCGCCGAACGGCACGATGATCTTGACGGGCCGTG
>JALYFY010000553.1 GCA_030777385.1 Pseudomonadota bacterium
GCGGCCGCGATGATCGCCGTGCCGTGCTGGTCGTCATGGAAGACGGGAATGTCCATGAGTTCCCGCAGGCGCTGCTCAATGATGAAGCATTCTGGCGCCTTGATGTCTTCCAGGTTGATGCCGCCGAAGGACGGCCCGAGATAGCGCACGCTGTTGATGAAGGCATCCGCATCCTCCGTGTCGACCTCAAGGTCGATGGAATCCACATCCGCGAAGCGCTTGAAGAGAACCGCCTTGCCTTCCATCACGGGTTTCGACGCCAAGGCCCCGAGATTGCCGAGGCCAAGGATCGCCGTGCCGTTCGAGATCACCGCCACCATGTTGGAGCGAGTGGTGTAGTCGAAGGCGAGCGACGGGTTCTCGGCGATGGCCAGAACCGGCACTGCGACGCCCGGCGAATAGGCCAGCGACAAGTCGCGCTGGGTCGCCATGGGCTTGGTGGGAACCACCTCCAGCTTGCCGGGGCGGCCCTGAGCATGGAACTGCAGCGCCTCCTGATCCGTGAAAGTGGGGCGTTTGCGATGGGGCGGGCGCTGTTCGTCGGTCATGAGCTTTTGCCGGCCTTATGATGAGAAGGCGTTTCCTAAAGGGGATGCGACCTTAAGGCATAGAGACCGCTTTCCTCAAGACTTGTCCACATGCTCCCTTTGGACCCTACGACACGGATGAAAGGGCGAGCGGGCTTTGCTACATATGGGCTATGTCGTCACAAGCCGCGTACCAGTCCCCTGAAAGCCTCGAACCGACTGCCGGGTCCAAGCCGGCGTCGGACATGCGCGTCACGCCCATGATGGCGCAGTATGTGGAGATAAAGGCCGCCAATCCGGACAGCCTTCTGTTCTACCGGATGGGTGACTTCTATGAGCTCTTCTTCGAGGATGCGGAAATCGCCAGCCAGGCGCTCGGCATTGTCCTGACCAAACGGGGCAAGCACCAGGGGCAGGACATTCCCATGTGCGGCGTGCCCGTGGAGCGGGCCGACGATTACCTCCAGCGCCTGATCGGCCTCGGCCACAGGGTGGCGGTGTGTGAGCAGACTGAGGACCCAGCGGAGGCGAAGAAGCGGGGCGCCAAATCGGTCGTGCGTCGCGACGTGGTGCGCCTCGTCACTCCCGGTACGATCACGGAGGAGCGCCTGCTGGAACCCGGCCGGGCGAACTACCTTCTCGCTATCGCCCGCCGCCGCGCCTCCGAGACGCAATGGTGCTACGGGCTTGCCGCAGTCGACATATCCACAGGCCAATTCGTGCTAAGCGAGACGGATGGCGCCGGCCTGCCGGCGGAGATCGCCCGGTTCGAGCCCCGCGAGATCCTGGTGCCGGACGTGATCCACGACGACCCGGAGCTCAGAAGCTACTGGCAGGAAACGCGAGCTTCCATCACGCCCCTGTCCCGCGAGGGCCTCGATCCGGCCTCCGCCGAGCGGCGGCTCAAAAGCTATTTCGGCGTCGCAACGCTCGACGCCTTCGGATCTTTCAGCGCCGCCGAGATCACGGCGGCTGGCAGTGCGCTGTTCTACATCGAGAAGACGCAGATCGACAGCCGCCCGGCGCTGAACCCGCCCTCCCGCGACACGGTCGGCGCGGCGCTCGCCATCGATGCGGCGACCCGCGCCAATCTGGAACTCACCCGAACGCTCTCAGGCGAGCGGGCTGGCAGCCTGCTTGCCACCATCGACTGCACGGTAACGCCCGGCGGCGCCAGGCTCCTGGCCGAGCGGCTTGCCGGTCCCCTCACCCATCCGGGGATGATCCGCGACCGGCAAGATGCCGTGACGGCGCTGGCGGAGAACGGGGACCTGCGCGACCGCCTGCGGCGCATTCTGAAGCGCTCGCCGGATCTGGCCCGTGCCCTCTCCCGCCTCAGTCTCGGGCGCGGCGGCCCGAGGGATCTGGCCTGTGTGCGCGACGGCCTGTTCGCGGCCCGCGAGCTTGGTCTCGAACTGGCGATTGCGCCCAACCTGCCCCGGGAATTGCTCGAGGCGGCGCAGCTGCTTCAGGGCTTGCGCACGGATGTGGCCGACAGGCTCTCGGCTGCTCTTTCCGACGAGCTGCCCCTCATGAAGCGGGATGGCGGCTTCATCCGGGCAGGCTTCGATCCTACCCTCGACGAGCTGCGCGAGCTGCAGCAGGATTCCCGCCGCTTCATCGCTGCCCTCCAGGCCCGCTATGCTACCGAGACTGGCTGCCGGACGCTGCGCGTGAAGCATAACCACATGATCGGCTACTTCGTGGAAGTGCCGCAGAATGTGGGCGAAGATCTGCTGAAAGAACCCTGGAAGGACACCTTCGTCCACCGCCAGACCATGGCAGGCGCCATGCGCTTCTCGACCATGGAGCTCGGCGAACTCGAATCGAAGATCGCCTCCGCGGCCGACCGGGCGCTGAAGATCGAGCTCGCCCTGTTCGACGAGATGGTGCAGGCGCTTCTCGACCTTGCAAGCGACGTGGCGGCTGCCGCCGAAGCTATCGCGGTTATCGACGTGACGGCGGCGCTTGCAGACCTCGCCATGCGCCTCGACTGGACGCGGCCCTTGGTCGATACGGGCCTTGCCTTCACGGTCAAGAGCGGCCGCCATCCGGTAGTCGAGGCAGCCCTCAAGCGCGAGGGCACGGCCTTCATCGCCAACGATTCGGATCTGTCGGGCAAGGATGCCGGTCACATCCTGCTGATCACCGGCCCCAACATGGGCGGCAAATCCACCTATCTGCGCCAGAATGCGCTGATTGTGGTCTTGGCGCAGATGGGCTCCTACGTTCCGGCGAAGGAGGCGCATATCGGCATCGTCGACCGCCTGTTCTCCCGGGTGGGTGCGGCGGACGATCTGGCGCGAGGCCGCTCCACCTTCATGGTCGAGATGGTGGAAACCGCCGCCATCCTCAACCAGGCGACCTCCCGCTCTCTTGTCATCCTCGATGAGATCGGCCGCGGCACCGCCACCTTCGATGGACTGTCCATCGCCTGGGCAGCCATCGAGCACCTGCACGAGGCAAACCGCTGCCGGGCGCTATTTGCCACCCATTTCCATGAGCTGACGGCTCTTTCCGACCGCATGACGCGCATCTCCAACGCGACCCTGAAGGTCACCGAATGGCAAGGCGAAGTGGTGTTCCTGCACGAGGTGGTGCCGGGAGCAGCCGACCGCTCCTATGGCCTGCAGGTGGCGCGTCTTGCCGGCCTGCCCGCAGCCGTCGTCGAGCGGGCGAAAACAATCTTGAGCGAGTTGGAGCGCTCGGATCGGGAAGCGCCGAAGCGCGCGCTCGTGGACGACCTGCCGCTATTTGCCGTAACGGCTCGCCCCGAGCCGGCACCCGCCCCGAAGCCGGATGCCCTGCGCGAGGCGCTCGATTCCCTGGATCCCGATGCGATGACGCCGCGGGAGGCGCTCGATGCACTCTATCGCCTCAAGGCCCAGCGCTGACCTCACTCAGGTGAGCCGGGAGCTATTCCCGCGCGCTGCTCTGACGAAAGGGATGAACGTCACCGAGCGATTCTCGTGTGGATCATGGTCCTGCTCGGCCATCACGTAGGCTAGGGCCTCCCTGACGCCGCGCTCAGTATAGGGCTTGGCGATGACGCCCCAGGCTCCGGCAAAATCCTCCGGGATGCGCTTGGCGTTCGCCGTCATGAACAGCACGGTCACCTGGTGCTCGTCTGCCAGATAGCGGGCCACATCGACGCCGGTCGGGCCGTCGGCCAGATGAATGTCGACAAAGGCGAGATCGGGCGTGAGATCCTGGCCAAGGGCCAATGCGTCACCGGAAGACGCCGCGATTCCGACAACCTCATGGCCGAGGTCCTGGAGCAGGCTTTCGAGTTCGAGCGCGATCAGAATTTCATCCTCTACGATGAGGATACGCAAAGGCTTGTCGCTACTCAAACTGCGTCTCCTCCGCGTCGACGGGCATCACGATCTCCGCACGTGTACCTGGCTCCATATCGTGCCAAGTCAACTGCCCCTTGAGTTGCTGGACCAACATAGCAATCAAGGTTTTTCCAAAACTTCCTTCGGGCGGTGGCAGGTAATCAAGCCCGACACCGTTGTCCTCGACAGCGATTTTCAGCCCGTTTTCCGCCCGCCCGATCTCGATTGTCAATCGCCCCTGGCGACCATTTGGAAAAGCATGCTTAACAGCATTGCCGATCACCTCGTTCAGGAGCAGGGCAAGGGGCGCCGCCTTGGATGCCGGAACCCCGAGAGGCTGAATGTTGAGATTGAGATCGACCTGCCCCTTCGGGAGGGCCATCGCCAATTCGCCGGCCAACTCGACGGTAAAGTCCCTCAGGTTGAACCGGCTGACGTCACCCGCTGCATAAAGAAGCCGGTGCGCGGTCGAAAGGGCGCCGACACGTTCGGCGATCTCCTGCAGAACCTTGCGTGCCTCCGGGTTCTGGAGGCGGCGCGCCTTCAAGAGCACGATGGACGCAGTCATCTGGAGGCTGTTCTTGACCCGGTGCTCGACCTCGTGGAGCAGCGCCGTCTTCTGTTCGAGGGCAGCCTGCAGGTCCTGGGTCCGGCGCTCGACCTGGTCCTCCAGGTGCCGCTCCATGTCGATGCGCTCGCGTTCCGCCTGTCTCCTCGCACTGACGTCGCTCAGCAGCAGGGTACACCAGCGAAGACGGCCAGCCTCATCCTGAACCGGACTGACCGCGACAGAGCTCCAGAACGATGACCCGCCCCTTCGGCAGCTGAGAATTTCCGTCTCGAGTGCCTCTCCGAGGCGCAAGGCGGTGTCGATCGCTTCCAGGGCTTTGGGGTCGGTGGCGGGACCTCGGAGCAAGCGCCAGCTACGGCCCAGGACCTCGTCGCGGGAATAGCCCATGACGCGCGCAAAGGCATCGTTGACAAAGACGATGGGATTTTCCGCCCGATGAGGATCGATGATCAGGGCGGGCATGGGTAGGGTTCGAAAAGCCGCTTCGAATTCCGGAACCGGTCCTGGGGAGGCCACGTGGGATTCAGCCAACATTGCGATCACGAGGGCCAGCTCAGGATTTCACGCTCCGGTCTTCTCGCCCGAGGAGAATGAAGATGCCCCATGCCATGAGTTGCCCCCGTCAACAGTTAAGATCGCGTACCGTGCGAGAATTCTCAGGACTCTGCTCGCGATACAGTTGGACTCAACGCGAAAGGAGCAGCAGGGTTCCACCTTCCAAGCCCCTGAACATCCACAGCCTGACAGGCAGGCTGCCGCAACACTATCGCATTGCGCGCAGCCACGCTAACATCAGGCCTTCAGAGGGGGTTCATCTGCATGGTCACGCGCGTTTCCACCGTTGCGTTCGAGGGCATCGAGGCGCGCGCAGTCGATGTGCAGGTTCAGATTACGCCGGGTGCGGTCGCCTTCATGATCGTCGGCCTCCCGGACAAGGCCGTGGGGGAGTCCCGCGAACGGGTCCGCTCGGCGCTTATCGCCTCCGGCCTCGCCCTTCCGGCCAAGCGCATCACGGTCAACCTCGCGCCGGCCGATCTGCCCAAGGAGGGCAGCCACTACGACCTTCCCATTGCGCTCGGCGTCATGGCTGCCATCGGGGCCATACCGGCGGATGCCCTTCAGGGCTTTACAGTGCTAGGCGAATTGGCTCTCGACGGCTCCATCACCTCAGTAGCGGGCGCGTTGCCAGCCGCGATGGCCGCCTATGAGCGCGAGCACGGCCTGATCTGCCCTGAAGCCTGCGGGTCCGAGGCAGCCTGGGCCGGCAGCGACATCGAGATCCTGGCGCCGCGCTCCCTGATCCAGCTCGCCAATCACTTTAAGGGCACTCAGGTGATGAGCCGGCCGGAGCCCGCGATCATGCCTGCCTCCGGCACCCTGCCGGACCTGCGCGACATCAAGGGGCAGGAAAGCGCCAAGCGGACCCTGGAGATCGCTGCGGCCGGCGCCCACAACCTCATCATGAACGGCCCACCGGGAGCCGGAAAGTCCATGCTGGCCCAGCGCCTGCCCTCCATCCTGCCGCCGCTTTCGCCGCGGGAGCTGCTGGAAGTCTCGATGATCCAGTCCGTGGCAGGGCTTCTGGCGGACGGGGCATTGTCCAACCGGCGTCCATTCCGGGCCCCTCACCATTCCGCCTCCATGGCGGCTCTCGTGGGCGGGGGCCTCAATGCCCGTCCGGGCGAGGCCTCGCTCGCCCATCATGGCGTGCTGTTTCTCGACGAGCTGCCAGAATTCCAGCCCCAGGTTCTCGACTCGCTGAGGCAGCCGCTGGAGGCGGGAGAAATCCTGATCGCCCGGGCGAACCACCGCGTGACCTATCCGGCCCGCTTCCAGCTTGTCGCCGCCATGAACCCCTGCCGCTGCGGGCAGGCCACGGAGCCCGGCTATGTCTGCCGCCGCCAGCCCAACGAGCGCTGCATCGCCCAGTACCAGGCTCGGCTATCAGGCCCGCTCCTCGATCGCATCGATCTTGCCATCGACGTGCCGGCGGTGACGGC
>JALYFY010000554.1 GCA_030777385.1 Pseudomonadota bacterium
GGCGCCACGATCTCGCGCCAGCGTAGCCTGACGGTCGAGACCCGCCGTGCTGCTCCCTCGGGCTCCGCACCGGGACGTTTCATCGATAAGGATACGGTCGCGCCTGCTGCGCCGGAGCCCGCCACCCCAGCAGAGGCGGCACCGCCGAGCGGTTATCCTGTCGTTCCACTTCCGCCGAGCGAGTAACTGTCAAGCTTATCGTAAGTTATGATATTACATTGTAACGTATTTCATTCACCAATGTGACATTAGGCCTAAGCAACATTATCAATATATAAATAGACCCAGCATAATTCTTGAATTAAGCGTGCTTTATCAAACAAACACTTAAAACGAGAACTTGGGCAAATGCGGGCAGGTCTTATCGTGGCCTTTTGGGCTGTGGCAGCGGCGTTGATCATCGCGCTGGTCGCCTTGCCCATCAGCCTTCAAGCGCATCTCGTCGCCGGCCTGACCGTCGTGGCCTGCATGATCATCCTGAAGTTCTTCCGCGCTCAAGGAATCTGGCGGCTGATCGCCCTGGCCCTCGGCACGGCCATCGTCCTGCGCTACGTCTTCTGGCGCACCACCAGCACCATCCCGCCGATCACCGAGGTGGCGAACTTCATTCCGGGCTTCCTGCTGTATCTGGCCGAGATGTACAGCGTGATGATGCTGTTCCTGAGCCTCTTCGTGGTGTCGAGCCCCATGCGCTCGCGAAAGGCTCCTCAGATCGACCCGCACAATCTGCCCACCGTCGATGTGTTCGTGCCCAGCTACAACGAAAGCGCAGAACTGCTGGCGACAACCCTGGCCGCCGCAAAGGCCATGACCTACCCGTCCGATAAGGTAACGGTCTGGCTTCTCGATGATGGCGGAACGGACGAAAAATGCAACTCGGCCGATCTCATCAAGGCCTACGAGGCCCGGGAGCGCCGTGCAGAGCTTCAGGCGCTGTGCGCCTCGCTTGAGGTCAGGTACCTGACCCGGGCGCGCAACCTGCATGCCAAGGCGGGCAACCTCAACAACGGCCTTGAGCACTCCACCGGCGATCTCGTGGCCGTCTTCGATGCGGACCATGCTCCGGCCCGGAGCTTTCTGACCGAGACGGTGGGCTATTTCAGCATCGACAAGAACCTGTTCCTGGTTCAGACGCCGCATTTCTTCATCAATCCCGACCCTCTCGAGCGCAACCTCGGCACATTCCAGACCATGCCGTCGGAGAACGAAATGTTCTACGGCGTCATCCAGCGCGGCTTGGACAAATGGGACGCGGCTTTCTTCTGCGGTTCAGCCGCCGTGCTGCGCCGGGAGGCTCTGCAGGAAACCAACGGCTTCAGCGGCGTCAGCATCACGGAGGATTGCGAAACCGCTCTCGAACTACATTCCCGCGGCTGGACCAGCGTCTATGTGGACAAGCCCCTCATCGCAGGTCTTCAGCCTGACAGCTTTGCCAGCTTCATCGGCCAGCGTTCTCGCTGGGCGCAGGGCATGATGCAGATCCTGCGCTACAAGTTTCCGCCCCTGAAGCGGGGCCTGAAGCTGTCGCAGCGCCTGTGCTACATGTCGAGCACCCTGTTCTGGCTGTTTCCGTTCTCCCGGTTCTGCTTCCTCATCTCACCCCTGTGCTACCTGTTCTTCTCGCTCGAGATCTTCACGGCTTCTGGAGGCGAGTTTTTCGCCTATACGTTCACCTACATGATGGTGAACTTCATGATGCAGAACTATCTCTATGGCCGCTACCGCTGGCCATGGATCTCCGATCTCTACGAGTTCATCCAGACGATCTACCTGCTTCCGGCCCTGCTGTCCGTGATCGCCAACCCCAGCAAGCCGACCTTCAAGGTGACGTCCAAGAACGAGAGCATGGATGAAAGCCGCGTTTCGGAACTCGGAACACCCTATTTCATCATCTTCGGCATCTTGGTTCTGGGAGTGGCCGCAACGGGCCTACGGGTCTGGGCGGAGCCCTACAAGGCCGATCTGACCCTTGTGACGGGCGCCTGGAACCTTCTGAACCTTGTCATCGCAGGCTGCGCCTTGGGTGTGGTGTCGGAGCGCGCCAGCCGGCGGCAGAGCCACCGGGTTCGCGTCGAGCGGCCCTGCCGCTTCGTCCTAGGCGACGAGATCATCGACGCAATGGTCAAGGACGTGTCCGTCGGCGGCGCAAGGCTTCACGTGCCCCCGTCGGCCGAACCCAGCCTGAAACGGGGCGCGGCCGGCACCCTCGAGTTTCAACCGTTCTCCAACCTCCCGGTCCAGCATCTGCCGGTGGAAATCCGTAAGGTCGGCATGGACGACAAGGGTTTGCTGCTCGGTTGCCGCTTCATGATCGAAAAGCCGGAACATCGCAGGCTGATCGCCGACCTCGTTTTCGCCAATGCGGACCAATGGAGCGAATTCCAAAAGAACCGGCACTACGACATCGGCGTTCTCCGTGGCACGATCTGGTTCTTCATGGTCGCGTTCTATCAAACAGGACGCGGTCTCTCCTACTTCTTCGGTCTGCAGCGGATTGGCGCCTCCCGGTCTCCAGTTCCTTCAATCTCTCCGGCGGTCAAGTAAAGGTGTGCTGTGCGTCTGCCTCTGATCCTCTTTCTGCTGGCCTTTGAAACGCTGGGGGCAGGCGCTGCTTTGGGGCAGGCTGCTCCCTTCAGCATGTCGCCCGGCGCGCCGAGCAGCTCTCCCTCGCCCGACCGCCCGGCTCAGCCGAATTCCACAAAGCAGGCACCTTCGTCCGCGGTTCCGTTCGACATGCGCCAGCCCGGCGCTGCGCCCGTCAGGCCGCCAGCATCTCAGCCTGCAGCCCCTTCAGGGGCGGCTGCCCCCTTCGGGATGGGATCCCAGCGCGCGGCCCCAACGGTTTCCAGCCCAGCCCAGGGGGAAGGAGCCACGGCGTCCAAGCCGCTGGTGCCGACCGCAACGGGAGCCACGGCTGCACGCAGCAAGGCGCGTATCGAACGGCCGATTCTTCCCTTCGAGACGATCCGCTTCGATGGTGAGACGGATGCCAGATCCTGGACCTTTCACCTGACCCAGGACGAGGCTTCGAGCGGCGCGAATATCTCCGTCGGCTACAAGAACGCCGTCGTCGTCATGCCCGAAGGTTCGAGGCTGAGAGTCGCCGTCAACGGGGAATCCGTCATCGATACGGCAATCTCCTCGCCAAACGATATCAA
Organism: Pseudomonadota bacterium; assembly: GCA_030777385.1. Lineage (GTDB taxonomy): Bacteria > Pseudomonadota > Alphaproteobacteria > Rhizobiales > Beijerinckiaceae > Microvirga. Next base: position 3,159 of record JALYFY010000554.1, read on the forward strand.
GCGCGTCACGGCGGCGATCCGGCCGGGCCTCCTGCGCCCGGGGCAGAACATCATCCGCATGGAGGCCCTGCAGCGTCATCGGACGGACTGCACCACCACCGCAACCTACGAACTCTGGACGGATGTGGACTCGGCATCCACGAGGCTCGTTTTTGCGGAAGGCGCAACCAAGACGCTCCGCAGCCTGGAAGACCTGCCCGCGGTCGGAGTCGACAATGCCGGCGCAACGACGATCCGCGTGGTTGCCCCCAAGATCTACCGGCCTGAGATCCGCGATCGCCTGCTGCGCCTCGTTCAGATGGTGGCTCTGCGCGGGCGCTATGCTCATCCTGTGATCCAGGTTCTGGAATCCGACCCCGGCCCTTCGCCGGTCGGCACGATCAAGGTGGCGATGGGCTTGGCGGGGGAGTTGCGGGGGCTTGTGCCGGGAGTGCCGGATGCGGCCACCGTGCAGCCGCTGACGATGATGATGCAGGAAGCCGGCTCTGCGGGCTCCACTCTCGTAGTGTCGGGACCCACATGGCAGGATCTCGATACCGCCATCGGCATTGTCGGGGCTCAAGCCGTCAATACCATCAATGTCGAGCGGGGCGTGATCGACACCGCTTCCTGGCTTTGGCCGGAGGTTCCTACCGCATTCGGCGGCCAGTCCTTCCGGTTCGCGGATCTGGGCGTACCGACGCAGGAATTTTCCGGACGCCGTTTGAAGGTTGGCTTTGCGGTCAATCTTCCCCCGGATTTCTATGCCACCGAGTATGGGGAGACGGTGCTGCACCTGGATGCGGCCTATACGTCGGCGGTCCGTCCGGGCAGCCATGTGGACATCTTCGTGAACGGCATGATCGGCACGCGGATGACCATCACGACGCAAGGGGATATCGTCCGCCGGTATACCGTGAGGCTGCCGCTCAAGAACTTCAAATCAGGTCTCAACCAGATCACCGTCGAAGCCTCGCTCCTGACCGACGCCGATGAGCGCTGCGCGCCGGGAGAAACTCTCTCCGAGACGAACCGCTTCGTTCTGTTCGACACCACCACCCTTGAATTTACCGCCTATGGCCGCATCGGACGACTGCCCGACCTTGCGGTTTTGAGCGCAGGCCGCTTCCCGGATGAGGATCTCCCGACAACGGTGGTTCTGTCCCGGCTCGATCCCTTGAACTATTCTGCAGCCGGCACGCTGCTTGCCCGCATGGCGCGAAGCGCCGGCGTGCCCGTGCGTGCGCAGTTCTCCAACGCCGCTTCCGCCGAAGACGAGTCCGTGCTCTTCATCGGAGCCGTCGATCAAATCCCCCCGGGCCTGCTCAACCGGGTGAAGGTGTCCGAGCACCTGCGCATGGTTTGGCCTTCGACGCCTGCCTCAGGCGACAAGAGCGGGCAGCAGATGGCGAGCGCGGATTTCAGCATGCCCATGGCCCAGGCCTCCCCGGACCGGTCGGCGACGGCATCGACGGACGAGGTTCGCAAGCGCTGGTCGGAGACGTTCCAAAGGCGCGGCATCGTTCAGCAGACCGTAGGCGCCGTTCAGGACTGGATGGAGAAGACCTTCAGCCTCTCCCTTGCCTCGCTTTCTCTCGAGGAGCACGCCGATTCACCCTATGAGCCGCCGCAACGGGCCTCCCTGGTCATGGCGCAGAGCCGGACCGAAACATCAGGCGTCTGGACGCTTGTGACCGCGCGCACGGACCGGGCTCTGGCGGAGGAAACGGCCCGGTTGTCCAACCCGATGCTCTGGTCCCAGGTCGCAGGGCGGGCCATTGCCCTCGAGCCGCAGGAGATGAAGCTGCAGGTCGAGCCGATCAACGACTTCCGTTTCATCCAGACGCAGCCACCCTCCGTCACGAACCTGCGGCTGGTCGCGGCGAACTGGATGTCGGCGAACATCCTGCAATATGCCCTTTTGATGTTGGCATGCTGCACGTTCCTCGGCATTGCCACCGCCCTTCTCCTAAGTCGCATGGGGCGTCGGTCATGACGATCAGCATGCGCCGGCCGGCCGGGGGCCTGCCATGGCTCTTTGCTGCGCTCCTGCTTTTTATGACCCAGGTGGCCTCCTCCCAAAGCCTCTCCGTGCAGCCGTTGAAGGTGGTAGGGAGCGTTACTGCAGCCGACTGGGAGGCCTATCGCTCCCGCTTCGTGGAGGACAATGGGCGGGTCGTCGACACCGCCAACGGCAACATCAGCCACAGCGAGGGCCAGGGATACGGATTGCTGCTTGCGCTTGCGGCGGCCGACCGGCGCTCCTTCGAGCAGATCTGGAACTTCACCTTCACCGAACTCCTCATCCGGGACGACGGCCTGGCGGCCTGGAAGTGGGACCCCAACGGCAAGCCGCGGGTGACCGACCGCAACAACGCCACCGATGGCGACCTTCTCATCGCCTATGCCTTGGCCAAGGCGGGAGCCGCCTGGCAGGAACCCCGCTACACCACGGCCGCGCAGAAACTCGCCAAAGCCATCGGCAAGAGCACCTTCGGCCAGAGCGGCAGGTCCATGGTTCTCCTGCCCGGCGCGGAAGGGTTCGGCGCAGGCGACCGTCCCGACGGCCCTGTGGTCAACCTCTCCTACTGGGTGTTCGAGGTCTTCCCGGTGCTGGCGGCACTTGCGCCGGAATACGAGTGGAACCGGGTCTGGCGGGATGGAGTCGTTCTGCTCGGGCAGGCAACGTCCGGCCGGGTGCGGCTTCCCGCAGACTGGATCTCCCTTCAGAGCGGGCTTCAACCAAGGCCCGCGGACGGCTTCCCTCCCGAGTTCGGTTACAACTCCTTAAGGATACCGCTTTACCTGTTAAGAGCAGGAATGACGGATATGGAGTGGCTGAGAGCGCTCAAACTGCGCTGGTCTTCGGACAACGAAGGGGTTGCCGTGGTCAATGTTGTCACCGGACGGGTCCGGGAACGGCTGATCGATCAAGGCTACGCCATCCTGCCCGCAGCCCTCGCCTGTGCGCTTGACGGAACCCCGGTTCCCGAAGGGCTGAGAGCCTTTGAGCCGAGCCTCTACTATCCATCGACCCTGTATCTTCTGACGAAGTCCCTGCTCGGTGAAAAATATCCGCAATGCGTCTAGTCGGCAGCGCCATAACGATTGCGGTCCTGATCCTGGGCTTCGCAGCGATCGCGCAGCAAACCGGCACCAACCAGCCGCCGGGCGGAGCTCCCGCGTCGCCGCCTGCCCCTGGCGCTTCTCCTGGCACCTCCCCTGGCGCTTCTCCTGGCACTCCCCAGCCCCAGGTTGATGAATCCGCATTGCGCTACTTCGCCTCTCAAGGCGACACCCGCCGCGTGAACGCGGAAATCGCACGCCTGCGCGCGCTCTATCCGAACTGGACCCCGCCCAGCGACCTATCGCAGCTTTCGGGCGGCGCCGGCGTAGCCGCTCCCGATCCTCTCATCGAACGCCTGTGGAACCTCTACCGGGAGGACCGGATCGCCGAGGTTCGCGCGGCCATTGCCGAACGCCAAGCCTCGAACCCGGAATGGAAGCCGCCGGAGGAACTGGTCACGGCCCTGGAGACGGTCGAAGCACGCCGCCGTCTGACCAATGCCTCGGATACGGGGCAGTGGCGGACGGTGCTGTCCGTAGCGACCGAAGCCCCGAACCTTCTCACCTGCACGAACGTGGATGTGCTCTGGCGCGTGGCCGAGGCCTTTGCCAGGACGGATCAACTGACCCGCACGCGGGACGTCTACACCTATCTCCTGACGAACTGCGCCAATCCGGGCGAGCGCCTGGCGTCGCTGCAGAAGGCGCTCACTCTTCTGCCCGAGCAGCAGGTGGCGGATCTGCTTCAGTTCGAGCGCAGAACCGGCGAAAGCCCTGACGACTTCAGCTCGATCCGCGAGGAGCTGGCCCGCCGCCGGGTCGAGCGCGCCTCCCTCGACAGCAAGGTGAGCGCATCCGCCGAGGACCTCGCCGTGGTCGAACGGCTGATCCAGAACACGAACGAGGCCGGTCCCGTTCTGGTGCTCGGATGGTACAACTTCCACCACGGCAACCCGGCCCGCGCCCTTGAGCTGTTCAAGACCGCGCTCGACCGCAACGGCGGCACGAAGGCGGCGGAGGGCTATGCCATGTCGCTGCGGGCGCTCAACCGGCTGACGGAGTCGGAGGCCTTTGCCTTTGAGTGGCGGGAGCGGGCGCCCGAGAACATGAAGATCTACCTGGACATCGCCACAGCGCTCCTGAGCCAGGACCCGCCGCCGCGCCTCGAGGCACCGGTGGTGGCGCGGATCGTTCCGGTGGTGACGGCGCAGCGCTTCTCCAATGGAGCCCAAGCGCTGGGCTGGTATTCCTATAACACGAACCAGATCCGGACCGCCCGCGACTGGTTCCGGACAGCCCTGAACTGGAAGGCCGATGACGAGCCCTCCGCCTATGGGCTTGCTCTGTCGACCCAGCGGCTGAACG
>JALYFY010000555.1 GCA_030777385.1 Pseudomonadota bacterium
CCTCCCCTGACAGCCTCCAGCGCATGTGACGGACCCCCATGGCACGGCACCACTCGGCACTTCACCGGGCGTTCAACCTCAAGCCCATCGCGTTCCGCACCATGAAGGGGCTGACGAGCGCCCACCCTGCGCTTCGGAAGGCTGTCTCGTTCTTCCCCGATTTCGGCTGGCCGAACCCTGCCCACGTCGGCCTTCGCGAGCACAGCACCCATTCCTTCAGCCTGACGCAGGAGCGATACAGCCGCCAGCGCGCTTTCGTTTCTGAGCACAATGTCGACGTGATGAATCCTGCCTGCCGGTTCAAGGATCCGGATGAAGCCCATCGCGTGGTCGCGGTGATCGCAGGTGTTCTGATTCCCGGCCACACGATCACCCCGGTGGATGCCTCGACCGGACGGCAGATCGCGTTCGACACCACCGCCGACAGCAACTGGAATTTTGCCTATCCTGCCCCTGCGGCCTTCAGGACGCGGCATGTGGAGGGGCTGGTTGCGGCAATCCCCCCTTACTCGCACTACGGCCATCTGCTCACCGACGTGCTGATGCCCCTGTGCCATGCGCTGCACCGCGGCGCCCTCGCTCCCGGCGAGATCCTGACCGTCGTGACGGCGCGGTCCGTCAATCCCATGGTGCTGGGCTTCATCGACGGCTTACGCCGCATCGGCGTTCCTGTCACCCATATCAGGCTTGCACCCTGGGAGCGCGTCCGCACGGATTCCTATCTCTATGCGCGCAGCCATTGCTGCAACGTCGAGCGGATCTTTGCGACGCCGGAGGCCGTCGACTACGCCCGGTCGGTTTTCCAGGCCGCTTACGCGGAGCGCAGGCTGCCCGAGGCTGCGCGCCGGATCTATCTCACCCGCGGCAATACCCGCCTGCGTCAGGTGGCAGGCGAGGCGGCCCTGATTGAGGGATTGCGCAAGCGGGATTTCAGGATCGTTCAGGCATCCTGGTCGAACCACCATGAACAGATCCACTGGTTCGGCGAGGCCAAGGTCGCCATGGCGGTCCATGGGGCGGGCATCGCCAATATTCTCTGGGCCCGGCGCCAGCCGCTCCTCATCGAACTGATGGCGCAGAATGCCCGCAAGAGCACCGGCCTGCATTGGGCCGCCGAGGTGGGGGCCGATTATGAGCCTGTCATCGGTGAGCCGGAGGGGCCGAAGCAGGCCTTCGCGATCGACCCCGATGGGATCCTAAGGGAAGTCGACAGGGTCCTCGAGCGGGCCGGAGACGCGTAAGGGCCTGTTAGGAGCTTTAGCCGTCCACGTCGAGCGGAGCCGTCCCGGAGGCTGCGCCATCGGGCCCGATGGTGATCTTCTCGATTCGGGCCTCGGCCTTCTTGAGGAGCTGCTCGCAGTGCTTCTTCAGGGCTTCGCCGCGCTCATAGATCGCAATCGAGTCCTCCAGGGGCACATCGCCGCGCTCGAGGCGCCGCACGATCTCCTCCAGTTCGGCCAGAGCCTTCTCGAAGGGGAGGGTCTTGATGGATGTGGTGTCGGTCATGCGGCTGTCCCCTTGGGTCGTTTCGTCTTATGAGGATTGTGAAGCGCCCTGGCAAGTTTGGGCTCCGGTGCAGCGTTGCCGCGCCTCAGGCAAGGCGCAGGGTGAAGGGCGTGCCCTCCGGGGCTTCGGCGCCGCGTCCGATGCGCCTGATCGCATCGACCATGCGGCCGCGCCTGTTCAGGAGATCGTCGGCGAGCGCGATGAAGCGGGCATTCGGGGTGGCGCTGGGGGCGGCATCCCGCAGGGCCTGCGCGAGGACTGTCTCGTCCCGCTCCGGCGCCAGGGCGCAGGCGGAGATGTAGGCAGCGGCGGTCGAGCGGCTGATGCCGGCCCAGCAATGGAAGACGAGAGGGCTTTCACGGCCCCAGGCCCGGACGAAGGCCAGAAGCTCTTCGATATGCTCCGTGCCCGGCAGGATATAGCCTTCCAAGGGCTCCACGATGTCGCTGACGCCGATGAAGAGATGGCGATCCGCTGCAATGCCCGCAGGCCTCTGCACCTCTGCGTCCTTGCCCATGAGCGTCACCAGGTGGCTCGCGCGGGTTTCGGCCAGCGTATCGTGCAGGCGGGACAGGGGACAAACGTGCAGGGTCGGCATGGTCTTGGGTCTCGTTGAAGGCCTTGGGTCTCGTTGGGGCCGATCAGCCTTACCCGATTCGGGTAAGCCTATGATGAAGACGTCTTCATCGCGACCATGACCTTGTCCCTGTAGCGCTCCTGCGCCTGCTCGACCGGCCAGGGTTCGAGGAGGGCATGCACCGTGCGGGGCAGGGGCTCCGGCCGCCCGAAGAACTTGACCGCCTCCTCCCGGGCAAAGCCTGCAAGATGCGTGGCCTCGAGAAAGGCTGCCTGACGGTCCGCCTTCTTGATGAAGCGCTTCAGCGCCGCAGCCGGCTGGGCGGGCAGGCCGAAATGCAGGTGGATCGCCGCAAGCAGGCCTGCCTCGATGGACTTGTACGCATCGCCGATCACCGCCTTGAAGGGCGAGATGATGTCGCCGATCACGTATTCCGGGGCATCGTGCAGCAGCACGGCGAGGCGCCAGTCGCGAGGCATGCCGGGATTAAGATGACCTGCGATGGCCTCGACCAGCAGGCTGTGCTGCGCGACGGAGAAGATATGCCCGCCTGCCGTTTGCCCGTTCCAGCGGGCGACGCGCGCCAGCCCATGGGCGATGTCGTCGAGTTCCACATCGAGAGGGGAGGGGTCGAGCAGGTTGAGCCGGCGGCCGGAGAGCATCCGCTGCCAGACGCGGGGTGCCTTGGTCATTACAGCGTCTCAGCGAGCGCCGCACATTCCGCATGGCGGTAGCAGCCGGTCAGATGATCGTTCATCATGCCCACAGCCTGCATGAAGGCATAGACGATGGTTGGGCCGACGAAGTTGAAGCCTTCGGCTTTCAATGCCTTCGAGATGCGCCGCGATATCTCGGTTTCCGTCGGCACGTCGCTGCGCGATCGTGCGTTGGTCTGGACCGGGCGGCCATCGACGAAATCCCACAGGAAGCGCGAGAAGCCGCCCCGCTCCTGGATGTCGAGCCAGGCGCGTGCGCCGGCAATCGTCGCCTCGATCTTGGCGCGGTTGCGCACGATGCCGGGATCGAGCATCAGCGCCTCCACCTGGGCCTGATCGAACCGGGCGATGACGGCCGGCTCGAACCCGGCAAAGGCCCGCCTGAAATTCTCCCGCTTGCGCAGGATCGTGATCCACGAAAGACCTGCCTGAAAGCCGTCGAGAATGAGCTTCTCGAACAGGGCCCGGTCATCGAACTCGGGCACGCCCCATTCCGTGTCGTGATAGGCGACATAGAACGGGTCGGTGCCGGGCCACCAGCAGCGGGCCTTGTGGTCGGGATGAAGGATCAGTCCGTCTGTCATGGCGCAGGTGTAGCGGGCCTCTGGACCAATCGGAAGAGGGTGACGCAAGTTTGCTGGCAAGAGCTGCCATGCCGGGACTGCGCAGCAGACCGGGATTAAACGAGAATAGCGCAACGAGCTCTCCTCCCCCTTGTGGGGAGGAGTTGGAGGTGGGGGTGTGAGCGATAGCCTATGACGGTCTGGCGCCAACACCCCCACCCTGGCCCTCCCCACAAGGGGGAGGGAATCACGCGCCATCTCCTTTATCGGCCAGACACTCAGGATGAGGCTGTGATTTTAGATATCCTCTAAACCATCCCGCCGAGCTCCGCCG
>JALYFY010000556.1 GCA_030777385.1 Pseudomonadota bacterium
TAGGCCCCGTCTCCCAGAAGGGCGAGCCAGCGGGCGTGCCTGACCACGAGATCGAACTGGTCCCCATGGATCACGAGGTAGCGCTTGCCGTCCGCCGTCTCGTGCAGGGCGTGGTCCGCCAGCTCGATGCCCCCCAGATTGACGCCGATGTAGTCGCGCAGGAATTCATCGTGATTGCCGGGGATGTAGACGAGACGCGCGCCTTTTCGAACCTTGCGCATGAGCTTCTGCACGACGTCGTTGTGGGCTTGAGGCCAGTACCAGCCCGATTTCAGCCGCCATCCGTCGACGATGTCGCCTACGAGATAGATGGTGTCCGCATCGTAGGCCTTCAGAAACTCCAGCAGGGCGCCGGCCTGACACCCTTTGGTGCCAAGGTGGAGATCCGACAGGAACAGCGTTCGGACGCGGACGGCGTTGACATCGTGAGCCATGGGGCCTCCTCGACGAGCTTACCCCTTCGAGACAAACCGGATTCGCATCTCGTCTCCATGACGGTTCTCCTGCAGATTTGTGACGGTGCGCCGCGATTCATCGATCGTTTGACGTCAAATCGGCTGGGTTCATGTACGGCTTCGGGCTCCAACATCCCTGAGCAAGGCCGAAATCGAATTCCAAGGCAGATCGATATGCCGTAAAGGCTCTGCGTCAGATTTGGCAGAGAGCATTGATGAACGTACCTGACTTCATTGGCCTGATCGGAGTTGCAGCCTACCTATCGGCATACGGGCTGCTGCAACTAGGCATCTTGAAAGTAGAAGATGGCCGCTACGCACTTCTCAACGCCTTAGGCGCGCTGTTTATTCTCTATTCCTTGCTGTTCGATTTCAATTTAGCTTCGTTCATTACTCAAGCGGCATGGCTCGTGCTCACTCCGCTAGGCTACATACGCTCACGCATCGAACGCTCCCGGACAACCGGCTCCTGAGCCCATGCGCCCGGCGCAGGGCCTTCGGGACTGTTTAGGCCTTCACGCGGCGTCCTCTCCGTGGTTGGTTGCTTGCCTTCACATGCGACTCGACAGTCAAAAAACACGCCAACAGTGAAACCTCTCCTGGGGATATCCCTCAAAGTCCTGTCCGCTCTCGTCTTCACGATGATGTCGGCCACCCTCAAGACGCTCACCGCCCGCTACCCTGTCGGAGAGATCGTCTTCTTCCGCTCGGCCTTTGCCCTGTTGCCGCTGCTGGTCTGGCTCAAATGGGAGGGAGACCTCATCAATGCCGTGCGGACGAAGAACGTCGTCGGGCATTTCAAGCGCGGGCTCATCGGCACGAGCGGCATGTATCTCGGCTTTGCGGCCCTCACCTACCTGCCCCTCCATGAAGCCATCGCCATCGGCTATGCCTCGCCGCTCATCGTCGTGATCCTGGCGGCCCTCCTCCTCAACGAGACGGTCCGCGCCTATCGCTGGACGGCCGTCGCCGTGGGCTTCGTGGGCGTTCTGATCATGCTGTCGCCCTACCTGAAGGCCGAGACGTTCACGGGCGGAATGGCCGCTGGCCCCACGCTTGGGGCGGTTTGCGCCCTGGCTGGGGCGTTCTGCTCCGCAGGCGCCATGATCCAGGTGCGCCGCCTCACCGCAACCGAGAAGACAGGCGCCATCGTCTTTTACTTCTTCATCCTCGCGTCAGCTCTCTCGCTCTTCACCATCCCGTTCGGCTGGCGCATGCCCGATGGGCCCGATCTTGCCCTGTTCGTCGTCGTCGGCATCCTGGGCGGGGTCGGGCAGATCCTGGTCACGCAATCCTATCGCTATGCGGATACCTCGGTGATCGCGCCATTCGAGTACACCACCATGATCTGGGCGCTCCTGTTCGGCTGGTTCGTCTTCGGCGACCTGCCGACGCTGACCATGCTGATCGGAGCCACCATCGTCACAGCGACGGGCCTCTTCATCGTCTGGCGCGAGCACCAAATCGGCTTGCTGCGCACCAAGGAGCTTCAGGCCTCACCCCAGAGACCAGGGGTCTGAGCAAGGCTGGCGTCCGGGCCGAAAAGAAAGCCCGCGACCCTTCCGGCGCTTGACCGGTCAGGGCTATTACCCCACAACCTTTTTGAGGAACGAACGTTCGATTTTTCAGGACAGAGGCAACTGATGGGCGTTGAAGGCAAAGAGCGGAGCCGGGAGCTGGAAACGGGCGCGCAGGTTCTGTCCGGCAACATGGGCAAGACCATTCAGCGGCTGCGCAAGGCCTACAATCTGTCCCTGTCGGAGCTTGCCGAGCAATCGGGCGTGGCAAAATCGATCATCAGCCAGATCGAGCGCAACGAGACGAATCCGACGCTTGCCACCATCTGGCGGCTCAGCCAGGCCCTGGACGTATCCATCGAGCGGGTTCTGGCCTCGGGCGACGAAGAGCCCTTCATCGAGAAATCCTCGAAGGCCGACACCCCCATCCTCGTTTCCGAGGACGGCAAGATGCGCCTGGCCATCATCGGCTGGCTCAAGACCATCGAGTGGCTGCAGTGGTACGACGTGCAGTCGGAGCCCGGCGGCGTGCTTGATTCCGACAGCCACCAGCGCGGCTCGGTGGAATGCCTATCCGTCCTGGACGGCGAGTTCGAGGTGGAGGTCGGCGGTGTCGTTCAGCAGGCGAAAGCTGGCGAGAGCCTGCGCTACCGCTGCGACCGCCCCCATTCCGTGCGCTGCATCGGCAATGCGCCAGGGCGCGCCACCATGGTCTGCATTCTCAAAGCCGCCGTGATGGATTGAGCCTGCCGAAACGGCAGGTCTTAACTCATTCCGGCCCCTTGAACTCGGGCCTCGGCGGCAGGGAGAGCAGGTATTCCGCCATGGCCTGACGGTCGGCGTCGGGCAGTTGGGCGGTGTTGCGCACCACATCCCCCATCGGGCCGCCGACCGTATCGAACAGCGGCGTCTCGCCGGTCTTCAGCAGCGTCGCCAATTCTTCAGGCGCCCAGCCTCCGATGCCGGTCTGGTGCGGGGTGATGTTGGGAACGGTCCCCCTGCCCTCC
>JALYFY010000557.1 GCA_030777385.1 Pseudomonadota bacterium
ACGCGGTGCAGAGCAGGTTCTGAGCAGCGAATTGTTCGGATGCTACCTATCCGGATGGAGGGGTAATTCCCTCGTGTCGAATGCGTGGTGGGTACACAGGGGTAACGCTCAATAGCCGTAAGGTGCGCACCTGTTGCTCGATATCAACAGTATCGGGTCCTTCTGTTGCTCGCCGCGAGATCTTGCTTGCGCGGAGCCCCGGCGGCTGACAGCTTTATTGAAAATATAAAAAGCTGTGTGGATGTGGGGCATGATTGGGAATACTTCTGAAGGACTGATAAGTCGACGGCTCGGTGCCTTCATTCGCGGAATGGCATCGACAACGCTCGCGGTCGTCACGCTGTGGAGCCCCTTCCAGATCGGGGCGGCTCAAGCGCTTCCGCAGGCAGCAATGCCCGTTTCCGCCGACGCCATCCTCACGGCCGGCCGGGCGGGGCCCACTCCCGCCTGGATCGAGTTCTGCAAGAAGCTGCCCAGGGAATGCGCTCACGACGCGGCCGAGCCTGCAAAGATCGCGCTGGATCAGGGTCTCTGGCAGATCATCGCCGACGTGAACGAACGCGTGAACGGCATGATCATTCCCGTCACGGATCAGGATCACTGGGGAGTGGCCGACCGTTGGGATTATCCGGACGACGGTCTCGGCGATTGCGAGGACATCCAGCTTCTCAAGCGCCGGCTGCTGGTCGAGGCAGGCTTGCCCCAGCGCGCCCTGCGCATGACGGTTGTGATCGACGAGCTGGGAGCCGGACATGCGGTTCTCATGGTGCGCACGGATCGCGGCGACTACATCCTCGACAACAAGCGCAAGGCCGTTCTCTCCTGGCAGCAGACGGGCTATCGCTACGTGAAACGTGAGGGGTCCGACAGTGCTGCGTGGGTTTGGCTCGGCAATCAGTCTGCGCCGATGATGACAGCCACCAAGTAACGAATTGCCGCTGAAGTTCGAGCAGGTCTGTCCGTCGTCATAACGGGCGCAGGCGTGCCGATAGCCGGCGGCCTGGACTCCAGGCCACCGGCGGCTTGAACCGTTGCGCCGATCTTAGATCGAGGACCGTCCCGCTGACGGCTGCGTGATCATGGTCTCGGATGTGAGCACGGACCATCCGTTGTCCGCGCGCTCGATGGACAGGATCTGCCCGATGCCCGGCAGGGTCATTCCCGGGGTGACCCACCACAAGCCCTCAGGCCCTTCGATCAGAGCGGATTCGCTGGTTGCGCGATGAATGACGTAACGCTGGAAGCGCGTCCTGCCATCGCTGATGCCGGCGCCTGCATCGCTATACTTGCGTTGCGCCAGTTCGCTGTTCCGGGCTTCCCTGTTCAGGGACCCTGTTGTTGCCGGGCTCAGATCGACAGGCCGAGACTGGCCTGCGACTGCGCTGCCGCTGCCGAGCGTGCCGCTTCCGGCCGTTTGAAGGTAGGCGTAGCCATCGCTGAAGTGGAACGCATAAACAGGAAGCCCGATGGCCGAGAGGCTCAGGGCCAGGCCCAGGCACATCACGATGCGGTCTCCCATCGCTTCCTTGGCGCGGATGAGTTCTTCGAGGCGGCGGACCTTTCGCTCCCGGCTCTCAATGGGGGAGGCCTCTCCCTTGACATGTCCCGTTCCGGCTATCTGCTCCAGAACCTTGTCGAACCGAATACTCATGAGAACCGCCGCATTGAAAGTGCCGTGCAATATTTCCTATTCCGTTATCCTTAATAAATCGTCACTGAACGTAGAGGAACTTTGCTGAAATACCGTATTCGAACGGGGCAAGCCCCGCGCAAGCTTTTCAAGGCATCGTGCCGGCTGGTCTGCACATGCTGCGGGCATGCTAGCGCTGGGGAAGTAGATGAAGATTAGAGCGAAGATTTTCGCGCTCGTGGCCGCACTGAGTTTTGTCTCCGTGCTGACGGCTGCCATTAGCATCAGTACGTTGCAGACCTACAACGAGGCGGTCGACGACGTGAAGACCGCGGCCACGCGCGCCCTTTATGGCGAGCGCTTGAACCGGCTTGTGACCCATGTGGTCATGGAGGCTCGGGGCATCTACGCATCGAAGAGCACGGGCGAAGCGCGCAAGTTCGGCGATGGGATTGTGGCGACCTTCAAGGACATGGATGTTCTCCTGAAGGAATGGGAGCCGCTGGTTCCGGCCGACAGCCGACCGCTGTTCAATATGGTGGTCAAGGACGCTGCGGAGTTCAAGAAGTTCCGCACCGAAACGGTGCGCCTCGGTGCGGAGGTTTCGCCCGAAGCGGCCAACGCACAGGGCAATACCGAGGCCAATCGTGCCAACAGAAAGGCGTTTCAAGCGAGCATCGACGCTCTCACCAAGAAGGGCAGCGAGGAAATCGAAGCTGTCGAGCAGCGCGCGACGGAACTCTACGATCAGCGCTTGACGCTGCTGATCGCCATTGCCCTCGGGGGCACCCTCATTGCGGTGCTGCTCGGTTGGCTTATCGGCCACAGGCAGATCGCCCGCCCCCTCAACGGTCTCACGATGGCCATTCGCAGGCTCGCTTCAGGGGACTACAACCTGCCGCAGACCCGTCATAGCAAGGATGAGATCGGCGAGATCTGGAAAGCCACGCAAGTCTTCGCCGTTGCCATGCAGGAGGCAGAGCAGCTTCGGCACGCGCAAGCCGGCGCCGAGAAACAGGCCCTGGAACAGCGCAAGATCGAGATGATGAAGCTCGCTCAAAGCTTCGAGGGCAGCGTCGGCGGCTTGGTCCAGCATCTCTCCGTTGCGGCCGGGCAGATGGAGGCGACGGCACGCTCGATGGCCAGCACCGCTCAGCAGACCAACCAGCAGTCAAACTCCGTGGCTGCGGCAGCCGAGCAGACCTCCAGCAACGTTCAGGCGGTCGCGGCGGCGGCAGAGCAGTTGGCGGCCTCGTCGAACGAGATCGGCTCCCAGGTGTCCCAGACCTCCAATGCAGCCGCCAGGGCCGTCAGCAACGCGCGCAGGACCAACGAACTCGTGGAAACCCTCGCCGACGGCGCGCAGAAGATCGGGGACGTGGTCGCCCTCATCAACACGATCGCCAGCCAGACGAACCTGCTGGCGCTCAACGCCACCATCGAGGCGGCCCGTGCCGGGGAGGCCGGCAAGGGCTTTGCGGTCGTTGCCGCCGAGGTGAAGGAGCTCGCCAACCAGACGTCGCGCGCCACCGAGGACATCAGCGCTCACGTCAATCAGATTCAGC
>JALYFY010000558.1 GCA_030777385.1 Pseudomonadota bacterium
ATGTCTGGTACTGGATCAGGTTCTCGATCACCTGCCCCAGAACCGGCGGGGCTTCGAGCCAGCCGAGGCGCCAGCCGGTCATGGCCCAGTTCTTGGAGAAGGTCTGCACGAAGAGGATCTTGTCCTCAGGCTCCATCACATCGCGGAAGGAGGGCGTGCGTCCGTCGATGGCAAGCGCCGGATCATGGATGAAGCGGCTGTAGATCTCGTCCGCAACGATCCAGAGGCCGTGCCGCCGGGCCAGATCGAGGGCGGCGCGCAGATCCGCATGGGTGGCAGTCCAGCCCGTGGGATTGGAGGGCGAGTTGATGACGAGCACGCGGGTGCGCGGCGTGATCGCCTGCTCGAGCCGCTCGAAATCGAGGTGCCAGCCCTTCGCGTCAATCGTCATCGGAACGGCGACGGGCCGTGCGCCCGCGATGGTGATGGCGCCGGCGAAATTCGGCCAGGCGGGCGTGGGGATCAGCACCTCGTCGCCGTTGCCTGAGAGCATGCGGAAGGCAAGCTGCATGGCGGGCATGCCGCCCGAGGTGACGAAGAAGCGCTCAGGGTCGAAAGCCTTGCGGTAGACCCCCTCGTGATAGCGGGCAATCGCCTGTCGCAGTTCGGGAATGCCGCGCTGGTAGGTGTAGAAGGTTTCGCCCTCGCTCAGCGAGCGGGCCGCCGCCTCGCAGATGAAGGATGGCGTCGGCAGGTCGCCCTCGCCGACCCAAAGCGGAATGATGCCGCGCTTCAGCCGGCCGTAGCTGAACACATCGACGATGCCGCTGGTCGGCGCCTGCTCCGCCTCTGGGCGCAGGTTGAGAACGGACGGAATCGAGACAGACGCATTCATCGCAGATGTCCTTGAAAACAGGCGAACAGGCATGGCCCGTTCGGCCCCTCAAGGCAAGCGTCGAATGCGTCTCATGACAAAAGGCGAAGGATCCGATCGAAGGCGGTGATGAATCAGAGGGTTCGCCCGGTCTTCATGAGATCGCGGATTTCCGTCAGCAGCTTCACATCCGCCGGAATCTCCACCGGCTTGTCGGCTGTGCCGGTTTTCGCATCCTCGCTGCGGCGCAGGCGGTTCATGCCCTTGACGAGCAGAAACAGGATCCACGCGATGATGATGAAGTTGATGGCAACCGTGATGAAGCTGCCCCAGGCGAGAACCGCGCCCTGGTTCTTGGCCTCCACGAGGGCCGTTGCCGTGACGCTGCCGGAGAGCGGCGTGAAGTAGTTGGAGAAGTCGAGGCCGCCTGTCGCGGCCCCGATGACCGGCATGAAGATGTCGCCCACGAGCGAATCCACGATCTTGCTGAAGGCGGCGCCGATGATGATGCCGATGGCCAGATCGACCACATTGCCGCGCAAGGCGAACTGCCTGAACTCGTTCCACATGGCCGGACCCCTTTTCGCTTGTCTGCCAAGCTTAAGCTGTCCGGCTCAAAGATTTCGTCAAGCCTCTCGGCTGGCGAGCAGATCCTGCAGGTCCAGGCGGCGGGTGACCATCTGGAGTTCGCCCTCGGGGGTTCTGGGCCATTGGTCCTCAGGGCGGTCGACATAGAGCTCGATGCCGTTGCCGTCCGGATCGCTCAGGTACAAGGCTTCGCTCACCCCGTGATCGCTCGCCCCCTGCAGCGGAATGCCCGCTTCCACCAGCCGGTAAAGCGCATCGGCGAGCGCCGCTCGCGTGGGATAGAGGATCGCCACATGGTAGAGCCCCGTGGTGCCCGGAGGCGGCGGGGAGCCGCCCTGGCTTTCCCAGGTGTTCAGGCCGATGTGGTGATGGTAGCCGCCTGCGGAGACGAACGCGGCCTGGCTGCCGTAGCGCTGCATCAGCTCGAACCCGAGCACGCCGCAATAGAAGGCGAGCGCGCGCTCCAGATCGGCCACCTTGAGATGCACATGGCCGATCCTGACGCCGGGATGGATGGGCCGCGCCGCCGGCTGTCCGGCAGCGTCCTGGGACATGGGTTTCAGCATCGCTTTGACCTTCAAGCCGAGCGAGGGGACAACGCAGGAGCAGTCTTCGCCGATCCGGCCCGCAGCGCAAGGGCGCCGTCGCCCAGGAGCGCCTGCGTGACGAGGGCTGCAATCCAGAACGCCAGGTACTCCCAGCCGCCATTCGGGTTGTTGAAGAAGAAGCCGGCCGGGCCGTGCACGAACACGATGGCGCCGAGCAGGATCGGGATCAGGGCCAGGGACACCCAACGGGTGAAGAAGCCGAGGATCAGCGCAATGCCGCCAGCCGTCTCGGCCGCGATGGTCAGGTAGGCCAGAGCCGGCGGCAGGCCGAGGCTGCCGAAGAACCCGGCGGCGCCCGCAGGCGTGAACACGAAGACCTTCAGTCCGGCATGAGCCAGGAACAGGATGCCAAGGGTGATGCGCAGGACGAGGGCAGCATAGGGCGCGGTGCGGTTATCGATCATAAGGGATCTCCTGAATGGACCCCCATATGATCTCAAACCAACAATATGATAATCCTCCCCTCAGAATATGAATTCACACCATGAGAGTGAGATTGTCCGATGCTCGATCGGGTCACCGGCATGCAGGTCTTCGTCCGCGTCGCAGCTTTGGGGAGCTTATCGGCGGCGGGGCGATCGCTCAACATCTCCCAAACCATGGTGACCAAGCATGTAGCGGCCCTGGAGGACAGGCTCGGCGTCAAGCTGCTGCATCGCTCCACCCGCAGCCTGACCCTGACGGAAGGCGGCCGAACTTATCTTGCGGCCTGCGAGCGCATCCTGGCCGAGATCGAGGAGGCCGAGGCGTCCGCAAGCCTGGACCGGATCGAGCCCCGGGGGAGCTTGAGGCTCAACGTGCCCCTCACCTTCGGCTTCCGGCACATCGCTCCGGCACTTCCCGAGTTCAACCGGCTCTATCCGGCCGTGTCGTTCGATCTGGGCCTCGCCGACCGCTATGTGGACCTGATCGAGGAGGGATGGGATCTGGCGATCCGGATCGGGCGGCTGAAGGATTCGAGCCTCGTCGCCCGGCGGCTCGCCGTCTGCCGAACCGTGGTCTGCGCTGCGCCCTCCTACCTGAAGGAGCACGGCACCCCGCAGAGCCTCGACGATCTCTCGCACCATAATTGCCTCGGCTATACCCTGCCGAGCGCTATCGGGGCGAACCGCTGGACCTTCGGCCTTGATGGCGAGACCGTGGTGCCGGTGCAGGGCAACTTGCGCGCCAACAACGGCGATGCCCTGCTGGCTGCAGCCTTGGCCGGACAAGGGCTGATCTATCAGCCTACCTTCATCGTGGGCGACGGCCTGCGCAATGGATCGCTCGTCCCGCTTCTCGGCGGCTACCCGACTTACGAGCCCGGCATCCATGCGGTCCTGCCCTCGGGCCGGCAGGCCCCGGCCAAGGTCCGCGCCTTCATCGAATTCCTGGCCCAGCGCTTCGCGCCGGAGCCGGAGTGGGATCGGGGGCTGTGAATCGTCCCGTGGTGGCGTTCAATCCTCTGAACCGCTAAAGCTATTCCGGGTTTGCTTTCGAGGATTTGCCTATGGTCGCCACCTGGGCCGTCGTGTTGTCGGCGCTGGTCTATCTCTGCTTCCTGTTCACGGTGGCCCATTGGGGCGACAACGGGGGGCGGCGCTTCATTCAGGGCCCTGCCCGCTCCACGATCGCGGCCCTTGCCCTGGCGGTCTACTGCACCTCTTGGACCTTCTTCGGCTCCGTGGGGCTTGCCAGCCACTCGGGCTTCGACTTCCTGGCGATCTATATCGGCCCCATCCTGGTGATCGGCTTAGGGCATACCCTCGTCGCCCGGGTCGTGCGGGTGGCGAAGACCCAAAACATCTCGTCCATCGCCGACTTCGTCGCCGCCCGCTACGGCAAGAGCGAGCGGGTTGCCGCCCTCGTCAGCCTGATCGCCCTTGTGGGCTCCGTTCCCTACATCGCCCTGCAGCTGAAGGCGGTCTCGTCCTCCCTCGACGTGTTTCTGACGGCCGCCAGCGGAACGACTCCGTCCCAGCTCCCGTTCATCGGCGACCTTGCCCTGGTCGTTGCCCTTGTGCTGGCGGGCTTCGCCGTTGCATTCGGCACGCGCCACACGGATGCGACGGAGCATCAGAACGGGCTCCTGCTCGCCATCTCCATCGAGTCCGTGGTGAAGCTCGCAGCCTTCCTGATCGTCGGCGGCTACATCACCTTCGTGATGTTCGACGGCTACGACTCCATCGTGCAGCGCCTGAATGCTCAGGGGATCAGCTCGAACCTGATGGGAGTGACCTCCGGCTTCGGCAGCTATCTCACCCTCATCCTGCTCTCCACCTGCGCCACTCTTCTTCTGCCGCGGCAGTTTCATGTGACGGTGGTGGAGAACCACGAGATCGGAGACCTGAAGCGGACCGCCTGGCTGTTTCCGCTCTATCTCGTGTTGATCAACCTGTTCGTCATTCCGATTGCCCTTGCGGGGCTTGCCCTGTTCCCGGACGGCAACATCGACCGGGACATGACCCTGCTGGCGCTGCCCCTCATGGACAAGGCCGGCACCATCGCGGTGATCGCTTTTCTCGGCGGCTTTTCGGCAGCGACCGCGATGGTGATCGTCGATTCCGTGGCCGTGGCCGTGATGA
>JALYFY010000559.1 GCA_030777385.1 Pseudomonadota bacterium
CTGCGGATCAGCCGAACGGGTTGAAGCTGTTCACGCCGCGGAAGATCTGGCCGAGGAAGCTCGATTCCTCGCCGCCGGCCGGCGTGGTGCGGCTGATGAAGTCGAAGACCCGGCCGTCCTGGAGGCCGTAGAGCGCCACGCGCTCGACCCTCAGGCTGCTGTCGAAGTAGACGGCCGTGACCTGCTGGTCCACCACCTGCTCGCCCATGAACTGGAGGGTGCGGCGGGACTTCTGGCTGATGTAGTACCAGTTCCGGTTGCCGACCGTGGACACGGTGGAGGGCGTTCCGAGGGTCTGGAGAACCTGATCGGCGCTCATGCCCTTCCTGACCTGGGAGACGGCGCGCTGGTCCACCAGATAGCCCCGGTGGAATTCCTCGCCCATCGTGCAGGCGGCAACGGACGAGGCGAGTAAAGTTGCGGTAGCCAGGCGCACCAAAAGAGTATGATATCGACGCATCGTACGGTTCTTCCAGAAAAGCGGCGCGGATGAGCTTGCGCCTACGGATCGTGATGGCGTAACCCGAGGCTACCATTTTGACAAGCTTGGAAGGGCAAGAGCTGTGATCTTCGGTCTCTTCCGCAAGGATCCCCGGCGCACCGCCATCGCGACTCTCTACAAGAGAATCGCCACGGCCTCCCGTGCACCGGGGCTTTATGCGGCACTTGGCATCCCGGACTCCGTGGAGGGGCGCTTCGAGGCTCTGTCCCTGCACATGGTCCTGGCCCTGCGCGCCTTGCGCGAGTTTCCGCAGCCTGCCGACGAGATCGGCCGGGACCTGACCGAGGCCTTCTTCAGGGACATGGACGCCTCCTTGAGGGAGATGGGCGTCGGCGACACGGTCGTGCCCAAGCGCATGAAGAAGGTGGCGGCGTCGTTCTATGGGCGCGCCCATGCCTATGACCCCCCGCTCAACGAGGCCGACGAGGCGGGCCTTGCAGTGGCTCTTGGCCGCAACGCCTATGGCACCGATGCACCTGCGGCCCCCCTCGCGCGTTATGCTCTCGCAGCCGACAGGGCCCTCAAGGCCCAGGGCCTGGAGACGCTTATGGATACAGGGCCGGCTTTCCCTGAACCCGAAACATTCGCCTAAGGAGGCACCCATGACCCCGGAAACCGTGGGGCCGCTGTCGCGGCCTGTCGACGTCATGAGAATCCCCCCGCGCGGGCAGGAGGTTCATGTGCAGGCGACGGCTGAGGAATGCGCCGCCCTTGCAAAGGACTTCGGCCTGCAGGGCATCCGGGCGCTGTCCGGCGATTTCCTGCTGAAAACCTCCGCCAAGGGCATCAACGTGACGGGCGTGGTCAAGGCGTCCATCACCCAGGTTTGCGTCACGACCCTCGAGAACTTCGATTCCGACGTGGAGGAAGAGGTCGAGGTGGACTTTGCCGAATCCTCCGGCATGCCGGCCGAGCCTCCGACCGACATCAACGAGTACGAACCGCCGGACGAGATCGTGAACGGCCAGATCGACTTAGGCGCCCTCACGGCCGAATTCCTGGCGCTGGGCCTCGATCCCTATCCGCGCAAGCCTGGAGTGGATTTCGACTACCGGGATCCGTCCGACGAGAAGGATTCGCCGTTTGCGGCGCTCAACAAGCTGAAGGGCGGGAAGTAGAGAGGCTTTCCTTCGCAGCTTGCCTGCGGCCCCGAGAGCCCGGCTCCTCACTCTGCTTACCCCTGAGCTTCATCCTGAAGAGCCGCGCGGCGGCGTCTCGAAGGAGGACTCATTGCGCTTTGGACACTCCTTCGAGACGGTCACTGCGTGACCTCCTCAGGATGAGGGTGTGTTGGTGAGAGGCAAAGAGGGGCGAAGCCCGGTCATGACACGTGGGGTGTCATCCCCGGCGGTCCGCAGGACCGGGAAGGGGATCCACTTGCACGCCGAGCATTATGGATTCCCTTCCCCTCCGCTGCGCTCCGGCCGGGAATGACACGGAGCTCAGCACCCACCCCCTCCTCCTCGGAGTCCGGCCCTAAAGCATCGCTCTTCGCTCTGAGGTACGAATCTGCGAGGGAAGAGGGCTCAGGGGCTCAGCTTCCTTGATAAGCCAGCCTCTCAGGACGAGAGCATAGATCGGCGAGCCGGACTCTGACGTCCCTTAAGCAGTCGATTGGCGCCACGGAAGGCCGCAGAATTCGGTTGCGGAGCCACGGCAAACCGCTATTTTCCGCCCCCTGTCGAATAGCTTAAACAGAAAGACCAATCGTTCATGCCGAAGCCGGTGCGTATTTCGCTTGATGCGATGGGGGGCGATCACGGCCCGTCCATCGTGGTCCCGGGCGCAGCCTTGGCCTTGGAGCGCCATCCCGACCTGCGCTTCCTGATGTTCGGCAATGAGACGGTTGTTGCGCCTCTTCTCAACGCTCATCCGAAGCTTAAAGAGGCCACCGAGCTGCGCCACACGGATATCGCCATCGCCATGGACGAGAAGCCAAGCCAGGCGATCCGCATGGGCCGGGGCAAGTCCTCCATGTGGCGCGCGGTTCAGGCGGTGAGGGACGGGGAGGCGGACGCGATGGTGTCCGCCGGCAACACCGGCGCCCTGATGGCGACCGCCAAGGTCTGCCTCAAGACCATGGCGCATATCGAGCGCCCGGCCATCGCCTGCATGTGGCCGACCACCCGGGGCGAGAGCATCGTGCTCGACGTCGGTGCGACCATCGGCGCGGATGCGGGCCATCTGGTGGATATGGCAATCATGGGTGCGGCCATGGCGCGCATCGTGTTCGACCTGGAGCGCCCGACCGTCGGGCTTCTCAATGTGGGCACTGAGGAGATCAAGGGGATCGAGGCCGTCAAGGAAGCCGCTCGGATCCTGAGGGAATCGAGCCTGCCGCACCTGAACTACCATGGCTTCGTCGAGGGCGACGATCTCGGCAAGGGCACCGTGGATGTGGTGGTGACCGAAGGTTTCACGGGCAACATCGCCCTGAAGACCGCGGAGGGCACGGCCAAGCAGATCGCCCAGTATCTGCGCTCGGCCATGAGCCGGACCCTGATGGCGAAGATCGGCTACCTGTTCGCGAAACAGGCTTTTAACGCTCTGCGGGACAAGATGGACCCGCGCAAGGTCAACGGCGGCGTCTTCCTGGGGCTGGAAGGCGTGGTCGTCAAAAGCCACGGCGGCACCGACGATCTCGGCTTCGCCAGCGCCATCGATGTGGCCTATGACATGGCGCATTTCGAATTGATGAACACAATCCGGAGCATGCTGGAGCATGATCCGGTCGGACAAACGGTTTAGAGCACCACCATGCTCTTATTTGGATATGGCACGATCTGCGTGGGCGAGCGGTTTTCGCCCCCCCGGATCGGGCTGTAGGAAGGCGCATCTTGAAACGCACTCGTTCCATCGTACGCGGCATCGGCTCTTACCTGCCGAGGCGCAAGCTGACGAACCAGGACCTCGAGAAGCTGGTCGAGACCTCGCACGACTGGATCGTGCAGCGGACCGGCATCGAGGAGCGTTACATCGCAGAGGATGACGAGACCACCTCGGTGCTCGGCATCAAGGCGGCGGAAGCGGCGCTTGCCGATGCAGGGCTCACGGCGGAAGACATCGACCTTGTCGTCTGCGCCACCTCGACGCCGGATTACACCTTTCCGTCGACCGCGACGATGATCCAGACGGGCTTAGGCATGACCCACGGGGCGGCCTTCGACCTGCAGGCGGTCTGCACGGGCTTCGTCTATGCGGTTGCCACCGCGGACAAGTTCCTGCAATCCGGCTCGCATAAGCGCGCCCTCGTGATCGGCGCCGAGACCTTCTCGCGCATCCTCGACTGGAACGACCGCACCACCTGCGTGCTCTTCGGCGACGGCGCGGGCGCCATCGTGCTCGAGGCCCAGGAGGGGGAGGGCACCTCCGCCGACCGCGGCGTGCTGACGTCTCACCTTCGCTCGGATGGGCGCTACCGGGACAAGCTTTACGTGGACGGCGGTCCGGGCTCGACCAAGACCACGGGCGTCCTGAAGATGGAGGGCCGCGAGGTCTTCAAGTTCGCCGTGGGCATGGTCGCCGACGTGGTGCAGGACGCCTTCAAGGCAACCGGAACCACTGCAGACGAACTCAAGTGGTTCGTGCCGCACCAGGCCAACAAGCGCATCATCACCGCAAGCGCCGACAAGCTCGGAATCGCGCCGGAGAAGGTGGTCATCACCGTCAACAAGCATGGCAACACCTCCGCCGCTTCGATTCCGCTGGCGCTGGACGCCGCCCGCAAGGATGGCCGGATTCAGGACGGCGACCTGGTGATGATCGAGGCGATCGGCGGCGGCTTCACCTGGGGCAGCGCTCTGATCCGCTGGTAGGGTTCGCGCACCTGACCTTTGTAGCGTTCGGGAAATTCACCTTGGCGGTTGACCATAGGGAGTCATCTGCCTAGCGTCGGCAGGGACGACAAGACCAACGATCTCATGCGTGCTGGGGAGCTCAATGGCTGGCAAGACGATAACGAGAGCGGATCTGAGCGAGGCCGTGTACCAGAAGGTAGGCCTCTCCCGAACCGAATCGGCCGAACTGGTCGAGCGGGTTCTGGCGGAAATCTGCGACAGCCTTGCTGCCGGCGAGACCGTGAAGCTTTCCTCCTTCGGCTCGTTCATCGTGCGCAGCAAGGGCGAGCGCGTCGGCCGAAACCCGAAGACCGGCGTCGAGGTGCCGATCGACCCTCGCCGCGTCATGGTCTTCAAGCCTTCGAACGTTCTGAAGGCCCATATCAACGGTGAAACCTTCGAAGGCGAGGACTAACCTGCGATGGCGAGCGGCGCCATGGACAAGAGCCCGGACGCGTTCCGCACCATCAGCGAGGTCGCAGAAGACCTCGATGTGCCGCAACATGTGCTCCGCTTCTGGGAAACGCGCTTTTCACATATCAAGCCGCTCAAGCGCGGCGGCGGGCGGCGCTACTACCGCCCGGACGATGTCGATCTGCTCAAAGGCATCCGGCATCTTCTGTATGGCGAAGGCTATACGATCAAGGGCGTCCAGCGCATCCTGAAGGAAGAGGGCGTCCGCTTCGTTCATGCGGTCGGGCGCGGAGAGCAGAGCGTTTCATCGCCTCATCCCGAAGCCGTGCGACCGGCGGACGAGGCCGGAAGCCTTGCCGAACCCCCATTCGTCGATGAGATCGAGGCGCCTGCCGAGTTGTGCCGGAAGGACCTGCCCGACGAGGCGCTTCGCTGCCTGCAAGCAGCCCTCGACGAGCTGTTCGAGTGCGACAGGGTGCTCACCTCCCTCCGAGGCACCGGCGAGGCATCGATCAGCGAGTGAGGCCCTGAGAAGCAGGGTTTTCGGTCATGCGCCGGTGCGTCGTTCAGTGTCATCCCCGGCGGTCCGAAGGCCGGGAAGGGGATCCACGATCAAGCGCGGCGCTATGGATTCCCTTCCCCTCCGCTGACACTCCGGCCGGGAATGACAGGGACGCGCTCGGTTGTCATCCCCGGCGAACGAAGTGAGGGAAGGGGATCCACCCACACCCCCAGCGCTGATGGCTTCCCTTCCCCTCCGCTGCGCTCCGGCCGGGAATGACAATCGTTCAGGCAAGGTCCGTCTAAATCCCGTCACTGCTGGGTTTTGGAGAACCTTGCCAAGCCCCTTTCTGCCCACGCGATGCAGGTTTCCCGAGTCGTTTTGAAAATGGCCGCTTTGGACCCTTGACAGGGGTCGGGGTGGCCCTTAAACCGCACCCACACCGCTTCGGCGGTCCGATGCGCGGGCGTAGCTCAGTCGGTTAGAGTGCCGGCCTGTCACGCCGGAGGTCGCGGGTTCGAGCCCCGTCGCCCGCGCCACTTTTTCCCAAAACATAACCGATGCAGCTCGATCCGCCGCTTGGCGGAGGTGGCAGCATGCCCAGGGTCTCGGGACAGAAGACAGTGGAGCGTTCTCGTGCTCCTGACTGTTTTTCTGGGCCTAAGCCAGTCTCATGCTGGGTCTAATTGCGGACAAAGCGCCAGGTGAGCGTTCCGGTCATGGGGGCAACGGTCTGCCCGGAGTTGTGGGAAACGGAGCCGATCTGCTCGAACTGGCCTTGGCCCGACCACGCTGCCGCATCGATGCTCACAGACTGATCGAAGAGCTCGATCCTGCTTCGACCTTCCAGGAAAAGAACCGATTTCTCATTCGTGTAGGCTTGTCCCGACATCTGAACGGGAACCGGAATGTTGAGCCCATTGATCCGCAGGCTGAGAAGCCCCTTCTGACGATCCACGGAAATCTCCGCCTGGCAGGCCGCGTCCATCACATCCGTCTTTTGGCCGGAAAGCTCCAGTTTGCCGACCCGCTGGAACTTATAGGGCTTGGCCGGGGCCGGAGGGGAAATGTTCATGCCGTCTCCCTGGTCTTCCACAGCGAGCGTTCCCGTTGCGCAGGGTCCGCGCCGGTCGGCAAGCCAGTTCTCGAAGCGGGCATCATCCGGCTGCATGGCGCCGAGGCCGCTTGGGCTGGCCATCATCTTCCGGGCGACTTCGGTTACCGCCTGTCGCTCGCAGGCCTTGTCCCCCTTGCAAGCGTCGACAGCATTCTTGATGGCCGCCATGCCTTCCGGCATGGGGGCATTGCTGTGGTCGATGCCGCCAACCTTGATCATGGGAGCCGGGCTCTTCATGGGCATGTACATGGCAAGCTCGAGATCCAGCTTGCGGCTGGCTGTCAGCCGGTACCACTCCACCTTGTTCGAAAGGTCCTTGCGACCCGAGCCCTTCAGCTCCATCGTGAGAAACAGGCGGCCTGTCGGTTCTGCGGTCCGGTTGCTCCGGGGCGTTCCCTGCGCAAGGGCGGCTGCCGATACGATGCAGGCGAGCGCCATGACCGCTGCCCCTTGGTAAACCTTGCGCATCCGAACCCCACATGACCTATGTTATCGAAACAACATATTGTATCGTCGAGGTCTCGAGCAAGCCTCCCGGCCCGTAGGGCGCCGGCTTGGCCGATTGTGTCAGGGCCGAGCTATGCAAAAAGCTGATTGCCAGTTTGGAATGGTTCTTTTTGCGGCAGTGCAAACACTTGTCAGGGAAGGGGAACTCAGCTAAGCCTCCGCGCAATCAGCGTGTTGTCGCAGGGGGCTGTTTTAGGCCTTTCTGGGGCTTAAATGCGTGACTTGTACCCGGCTCAGCGTCGGACTTCGTTCCTTCTAGGTGTCGCATGACGAATCTCCTCGCCGACTACCTGCCTCTCGTAATCTTCATCGGCGTGTCGCTCCTGATCGGGGTGGCGCTGCTCGTGGCGCCGTTCCTGGTTGCCTACAGCCGCCCCGACACCGAGAAGCTGTCCGCCTACGAGTGCGGTTTCAACGCCTTCGACGATGCCCGCATGAAGTTCGACGTGCGGTTCTATCTCGTGGCTATCCTTTTCATCATCTTCGACCTGGAAGTGGCATTCCTGTTCCCCTGGGCCATCACGTTCGGGAACCTGGGCTGGTTCGGCTTCATCTCCATGATGATCTTCCTCGGCGTCCTCACGGTCGGATTCGTTTATGAGTGGAAAAAGGGGGCCCTTGAATGGGATTGATCTCCGATAACCAGTCGACCCTGGTCGCTCCTGCCCCCCGCGGCATTATCGATCCCAACACCGGCAAGCCGGCAGGCTCGACCGATCCCTATTTCGTCTCGATCAACGAGGAGCTGTCCGACAAGGGCTTCCTCGTCACCTCGACCGAGGATCTCATCACCTGGGCGCGCACCGGCTCGCTCATGTGGATGACCTTCGGCCTGGCCTGCTGCGCCGTCGAGATGATGCAGATGTCCATGCCGCGCTACGACGCCGAGCGCTTCGGCTTCGCGCCCCGCGCCTCGCCGCGTCAGTCCGACGTGATGATCGTGGCCGGCACGCTCACCAACAAGATGGCGCCCGCGCTCCGCAAGGTCTATGACCAGATGCCCGAGCCGCGCTATGTCATCTCCATGGGCTCCTGCGCCAATGGCGGCGGCTACTATCATTATTCCTATTCGGTGGTTCGTGGCTGCGACCGCATCGTGCCGGTCGACATCTACGTGCCGGGCTGCCCTCCGACTGCGGAAGCGCTCCTCTACGGCGTGCTGCTTCTCCAGAAGAAGATCCGCCGCACCGGCACCATCGAGCGCTGAGCAAAGGTCATTGCATGAGTGCTGAGCTCCAAGCCCTGAGCGATCATATCGCCTCGTCCCTCGACCAGGCGATCGTGGACTGGGCTATCGCCTTTGACGAGCTGACCCTGGTCGCCCGTCGTGAGGACATCGTGCGGGTGGTGACTTTCCTGCGGGACGATCCGCAGTGCAGGTTCGTCTGCTTCATCGACCTCTGCGGCGCGGATTACCCGGCGCGCGAAGAGCGCTTCGACGTGGTGTATCACTTCCTGGCGCCGCACCATAACCACCGTATCCGCGTGAAGGTGGAGACGGATGAGGTGACGCCGGTTCCTTCGCTGGTCGGCGTCTGGCC
>JALYFY010000560.1 GCA_030777385.1 Pseudomonadota bacterium
GCCCTGTCCCACAATATCGGCGCCTCAGTCTTCTCGGGCGCCGTGGTCCGGTACCGGGCCTATACGTCGAAGGGCTTGAGCGCGCCTCAGATCGCCGTGCTGGTGGCCCTGTGCTCCTTCACCTTCGGGCTCGGCACCATCCTGCTCGGCGGCGTTGTGCTTGTAGTTGACCCGACCCTGCTGCACCGGCTTGAGGAACTCCTGCCCTCGATGCTGACCAATCCGGCGACGGCCCGCATTTTCGGCTTCCTGCTGCTCGGCTTTGTGGCCCTCTATGTGATCGGCTCCGTTCTGCATCTGCCGCCGCTCGTCATCCGCAAGGCCAAGCTCGAATATCCGCGTCCTGCGGTGATGGTGCGGCAGCTGATCGCCGCCCCCCTTGAGCTTCTTGGAGCGGCCGGCATCATTTACTTCGTGCTGCCGTCCCACCTCGAGCCCAGCTTCATCGTCGTGCTCGCCGTTTTCCTGGCGTCCTTCTCGGCGGCGCTCGTGAGCCATGCTCCGGGAGGGCTCGGTGTGTTCGAGCTCGTCTTCCTGACCGCCATGCCCGATATCCCCAAGGCCGATGTGCTGGCGGCGCTCATCATCTTCCGGCTGTTCTATCTGCTGATCCCGTTTGGGCTGTCGCTGGTGGTCGTGCTGATGTTCGAGCGTGCGCGGCTGGCGCAGGCCTGGCGTGGCCGCATCGCCACGGGGGACGGCTCGGTGCCTCCGCCGCCGCTATCGTCGGCGGACTAGCGGCGCGACGCGCCTGCTCAGGCCATGGCGGGCTTTTGCCCCGGCTCCGGCACGGCAATGCCGGCCTCCATATACTCGTTCAGCTTGTTGCGCAGGGTGCGGATCGAGATGCCGAGGATTCGCGCCGCGTGGGTCCTGTTGCCGAGGCAGTGGACCAGGGTGTCCAGGATCAGGTGGCGCTCCACATCGGCAATGGTCTGGCCGACCAGGGCCAGTCCTGGCGCCGTGGCGCTCGTCTTAGGGATCCTGTGCAAAGGCAGGTCTGCCCCCTCTTGCTTCAAACCTTGCTGTTCCAAAGCGTCTTGGGTGCCGAGCACGATATAAACCTGCCTGAAGGGAAGTGATTCAGGGATTTATGCCCATGATATGGTTAGGAAGGTCTTAACGGCCTCGTCTGCCATACTGGCGCGTAGCCCCAATGGAAAAAGGCGCTGGCCCGGGGAGCAGCGCCTCTTGGTTTTAGTCCTTGACGGAGGTTATTGCCGGTATTGCTGGATCCGGGTCGTACGCAGGCCGGCGAGGCCATGCTGGTCGATAGACAGCTGCCAGCTCAGGAACTCTTCGGTTGTCAGCGTGTAGCGCTGGCAGGCTTCCTCAAGGCTGAGAAGCCCGCCGCGGACGGCGGCAACGACTTCGGCCTTGCGGCGGATAACCCAGCGGCGGGTGCTGGAGGGAGGCAGGTCGGCAATCGTCAGGGGACTGCCATCAGGCCCAATGACATACTTGACCCTTGGGCGGTGGGGTTCGGTCATGATACGCTCACACAAAAATTCAACGACCTTTAGTGTCTCCAACCTACGCGACGGGACTTAATGTTTTCCTAAGCCCGATCAGGCGGTTACGAGAGCGCCTAGATTTAGCCATAATCGTTAACGCCGGCTTATCGCAGCGTGGATTCTCGGTAGCGCCTCGGTTCACCGTTCAGTGTCATCCCCGGCGAGCTGGAGGCGAGGGAAGGGGATCCATAGCGCCGAGCGTGTGAGTGGATTCCCTTCCCCTCCAGCGGCCCTGCCGCTTCCGGCCGGGAATGACAGCAAAGGCAGGGAGCGGCCAAATCGAGGCAATGCCGGTTTCTCTGGAAGAATGCGGGTGCAGTCGCTATACAAGGGCTTTGGCCCCTCCTGTGCGCCGCCTTGAACGGCGCCTCTGGATGGAATGATGCTCAACTCACTCGATCTGCCTCAGGACCCTTCCAAGACCCGCGTGGTCGTCGCCATGTCCGGCGGCGTGGACTCGTCCGTGGTCGCGGCCCTCCTCAAGCGGGAGGGCTACGATGTCATCGGCATCACGCTTCAGCTCTACGATCATGGCGCTGCCGCCCATCGCAAGGGTGCCTGCTGCGCCGGCCAGGACATCTACGATGCCCGCCGCGTCGCCGAGCTGATCGGCATTCCCCATTACGTGCTCGACTATGAAGCCCGTTTCCGCGAAGCCGTGATCGACCGCTTCACCCAGAGCTACCTGGACGGGGAGACGCCGATCCCTTGCGTGGAGTGCAACCGCTCCATCAAGTTCCGCGATCTCCTGGAGACGGCCAAGGAATTGGGTGCGGACGTGCTGGCGACCGGTCACTACGTGGCAAGCCGGGCCTTGCCCGACGGCCGCCGCGCCCTGCACCGGGCGGCGGATCCGGACCGGGACCAGAGCTACTTTCTGTATGCCACCACTCCCGAGCAGCTGGATATCCTGCGTTTCCCCTTGGGCGAGCTGCCCAAGGAGAAGACCCGCGAGCTCGCCCGCGAATTCGGGCTCAATGTGGCGGAAAAGGCCGACAGCCAGGACATCTGCTTCGTCACGCAGGGGCGCTACAGCGACGTGATCGAGCGGCTGAAGCCCGGCGCCGTGCAGGGGGGCGAGATCGTCCATGTGGACGGCCGCGTGCTCGGGCGGCACGAGGGCATCATCCATTACACGGTGGGCCAGCGGAAGGGCCTCGGCCTCTCGGTGGGCGAGCCGCTCTACGTGGTCCGCCTTGAGGCCAAGGAGGCCCGCGTGGTGGTTGGGCCCCGGGAGGCTTTGGCAACCCGCCTCATCCGCGTCGCCGACATGAACTGGCTCGGGGATATCCCGCTCGAGGCCTTGGGCGAGAAGGGCATGGAGGTGGCCGTCCGGGTCCGCTCGACCCGCGAGCCGCGCCCTGCCACCCTACGGTCCACAGGAACCGGCACTACGGTCGAGCTGTTATCAGCCGAAGATGGGGTGTCTCCCGGTCAAGCTTGTGTCATCTATGAGAGCGATGCTCCCCGGGCACGCGTGCTTGGCGGGGGCACCATTGCTCGCACGATTGCCGAAGCCGCATCCGCCGCGGCTTGAGGCGCTGACTTAAGGATCCTTTATGACGGACGGAGCGACCACGGTCCTGATGCGCAAAGCTTACGCGCGTTGGGCCCCGATCTATGACCTCGTCTACGACAAGCTGACCGAGCCTGCAGCCCGCGCCGCCGTGAATGCCGCCGTCGCCTGCGGCCCCAAGGTTCTGGAGGCCGGCGTCGGCACGGGCTTGTCGCTCGGCTACTATCCGGCGCATGCCGAGGTGTACGGAGTCGATCTGTCCGAAGACATGCTCCGCAGGGCTCAGGAAAAGGTCGACAAGCGCGGCCTCACCCATGTGAAGAGCCTGCAGGTGATGGACGTCACGCGCCTAGGCTTCCCCGACGAGACTTTTGACGCCGTCACGGCTCAGTTCATCATCACCCTCGTGCCGGAGCCGGAGACGGCGCTGAACGAGTTCATGCGCGTGCTGAAGCCGGGAGGCGAGATCGTGCTCGCCAACCATTGGGGCCAGCCCTCCGGCCCCATCGCGAAGCTTGAGGAGCTCGCCTCGCCGGTCGCCAAGGCCATCGGGTGGAGCTCGGCCTTCAAGGCTTCCCGGGTCGAAGCCTGGGCACGCGGGACCGGGCGCATGGATGTCGTCGAGCTGAAGCCGCTCTTTCCCAGCGGGTTCTTCAAGCTGATGAGAATCAAGAAGCGGTCCTGAAAGCGGATCCGAACGCTCTTCGACTTCGAACCTGCCAAATATTCAGCCGGTCTGTTTCCGGGCGATCCGGGCGGAGCCCGTCGCGCTGGCCTGGCTTGGGCTTGGTACCGGGTGACTTCCCGGGCCTGAGCCCTATTTCCTGAGGTGAGCGCGATCTCTGTTCCCAACGAAAGCAACTGCCATGCGCCTTTTCATGTTCACCTCCCAAGCCAAGGACGACCTTCACGCCTTCGCGGGCGATGAGTCTGGAACGAAGCTTCCTGCCAAGTATGCTCCCTGGGGCTTGACCGGAACGCTGAACTCCCGCGAGGCTCCTCCGCATAAGTTCTCGCGCCGGGCGATCGAACAGGCTGTCTCGACCGAGGGCTTCCAGCTCTGGCGCATGAAGCCCAAGGGCTGAGGGCCTGCAAGTTCACGATGCGCGTGACGGGAGCAAGGCGTCAGCCTGAGCGCCGCCCCGTTACAAATCTGCAGTTTAACCGCGCGCCTTTCTTGACACCCAGGGCCAACATTCCCTATATCGCGCTTGCCTGACACGGGGTCCGCTCCGTTGCCTGGGGCGGAGTAGCTCAGTTGGTCAGAGCAGAGGAATCATAATCCTTGTGTCGGGGGTTCAAATCCCTCCTCCGCTACCACTAAGCCCTTGAGAGATAAGGGCTTTATTCTTAGATTTGAGGAACTAAGGACTGGCTGTACCGTTAGCTCAGTGCTAGCTCACCCGCCAAAAAGCCCAATAAAATCAAGCTCCCTGGTTGGTGCTGCGCTGGGCAACTAGCGCACTTCTAGCGCACTGTTTCGCACCAAAGTAACCAAATAGGGCGTGGGCATGGGCTCTTCTCCGT
>JALYFY010000561.1 GCA_030777385.1 Pseudomonadota bacterium
CACGCCGACAGCCCACCACGGCGTGCTGCTCTTTGCCATGGTTCTGGTTCTGCTGCTGCTGGTGATCGAAGCGCGTCGCTACCGCTTCTTTGACGTCTATCGCAACCGCGTGCGCCGCATGGAGCGCAACTACTATGCCCAAATCTTCTCGCCAGAGGATGGAACGACAGACGACTGGATCCACAAACTGGGGGATGATCTCAGACGGCCTTTGTTCCTTACCAGCCACAGCCAAGCCATCTCGCGCCGCCTGCGGCGCAACTACTGCTGGCTGTTCCTGATCCTGCTGGTGGCCTGGCTGGTGAAGACCACCTTCATCCGCATGCAGGAGAGTGCCGTGGAAACCCACCTGGTTGGCTCGGCCGGGGAGTGGGTGCGCAATGCCGCTATCGGCCCGGTGCCGGGCTGGATCGTGATCCTGACGGTCACGCTCTTCTATGGCTGGATCTTGTTCGCTTCACTGCGCCGGCCGAAGGGGGAGGGCGAACTGGCCTTCGGCAATGTTCATGTCTGAAGGAGCGGGTTGATCCGCCGTTCAGCTC
This sequence comes from Pseudomonadota bacterium, assembly GCA_030777385.1. Classification (GTDB taxonomy): domain Bacteria; phylum Pseudomonadota; class Alphaproteobacteria; order Rhizobiales; family Beijerinckiaceae; genus Microvirga. The sequence goes on from JALYFY010000561.1 coordinate 543, forward strand.
CCTTGGAGGTGAACGCTCTGTCAGCGGTAGGATTTGAATAGCGGTGTTGAACGGCCGTCTCTGGAGTATAATGGGAGTTGAAGCATCGGCTGTCAGGCTCAGGTAGCCAAACGTTCCGATCAGCATCGGGTCTGCCGAGCTTCACCGACGCGACTCGGGATGGGGTGCCCCGATGCAGGCGCAGATCCTTCAAGACCTGCCATGGACCCTCGCGCGACATTCAGCACGCTTGCAGCGCACGCCGGGCCGAGCCACTCGAGGCATACCTCAGAACTTGCTTTGCCCTGCTTGCGGCCCAGTGGATCTTTATTGCCCTCTTCCCGTGCCGAGTTCCGTTCTCCTTGGCCTGCCAGCGAACAACCTTCTGAACAGGTCAAAGACAATCGACGTTAAGGAGCGGGACGACGTCACCTCTGTGCAGGCCAGGTCCGGCCGAGCCCCAATACCGGCGAGGGTCATTGCATGCCAGCTTTCAGGTCAGCTCAACCAAGCACGGACGACTCTCACGCGGCGCCAACAACCTCTACCTTCTCCCCGTTCCGATCGCGCATCTTTCTCGCCATATGGATTGCGAGCCTCGTGTCGAACTTCGGCAGCTTGGTCCAGAATGTCGGCGCGACGTGGCTGATGACCTCGCTCGCGCCCTCGGCCGACATGGTCGCCCTCGTCCAGGTGTCCACGGTCCTGCCGATCGTGCTGTTCTCCCTGCCTGCCGGCGCAGCGGCCGATGTGTGGGACAGGCGGGTGATCATGTTAGTGGCGCAAGGCGCCATGCTGGCTCTCTCAGCTACTCTCGCTATCCTCGCGTGGCTTGGTCAGGTCACACCGTGGCTCCTGGTTACTCTCACGTTTCTGCTCGGCACGGGCGCCGCGCTGTACGGGCCGGCCTGGCAATCCTCCGTTCGTGAGCAGGTGCCCCGGCGCGAGTTGCCGGCTGCGGTTGCGCTCAACAGCGTTGCCTTCAACCTGGCCCGGGCGGCCGGGCCGGCGCTCGGCGGCGCCATCGTGGCCTGGGCGGGTGCTCAGGTGGCGTTTGGCGTTAATGCATTCTCGTATCTCGGCCTCATCGCTGTCCTGCTCGCGTGGAAGCGGCCGGCCTCCGAGGCAAGGTTGCCCGCGGAGACCATGATGGCGGCAATGCTCGCAGGTCTCAGGTTCGCACGGTTGTCGCACTCTCTCCAGACGGTACTTGTTCGCGCTGCTGCGTTTGGGTTCTTCGCGGCTGCCTTGTGGGCGTTGATCCCTCTCGTCGCACGGGATCTCCTCAGTGGAGGTGCGATCACCTATGGCCTGCTCCTGGCTGCCTTCGGCGCAGGGGCGGTTGGGGGTGCTCTGGTCGGAGGGCAGGTTCGGGAGCGGTTCACGAGCGAAATGGTCGTGGCAGGCGGCAGCGCCACCTTTGCGGTGGCAGGTCTTGTTGTGGCGCTCAGCCCCTATCTGCCAATCACCCTGCTGGCTCTGGCGCTCGCTGGTGCAGCCTGGCTTATGGTCCTGTCTACGTTCAACGTAACTGTCCAGTTGCGGACGCCACGGTGGGTGGTTGGACGTGCCATGGCGATCTACCAGGCTGGTGTTTTTGGTGGGCTGTCGCTGGGAGGCTGGCTCTGGGGGGTTGTCGCAGAGCACTACGGCGTGCCGACGAGCCTGATTGCGGCGGCGCTCGCGCTGGCTGTGACGGCCCTTCTCGGGCGCGTCCTGCCGATGCCTACGACAGACCAGATCAACATTGAGCCGATCCCATCTAACCTGGAAAGTGAGAGCAGCCGGCCCTCGCTCGATATGGACAGCGGCCCGGTGGTGGCGAGCACCGAATACCGGGTCGCTCCGCGTAACGTCCGCGCCTTTCTCGCCGCCGCAAGCCGCCTTCAGCGCATGCGCCGTCGCAATGGCGCCCGCCGCTGGGCCCTTCTCCGCGATGCGACCGATCCGGAGGTCTGGATTGAGCGCTTCGAGACGCCGACCTGGCTTGACCACCTGCGGGTGCGCGAGCGCATGACCGTGGTCGACCGGGAGGTCGAGGACAGGATCCTAAGCTATCATCAGGGCGAGGGGGCGCCCCTCACCCGCTATCTGCTGGCCCACGTGCCAGTCGCCGGCGGCGAAGATGCGCCAAACGTGCGCGACCCCCGGGCCACGGTTTTCGATCCGAACTTGCCGCCGGCCCTGTCTGCCGAGCGATCAGCGTAGACGAGCCTCTACAAACCGCTGGGCCGGGGTACTGCACAAAGTTTCGAACCGTGCTTGGCGGGTCCGCGTTGACGGCCATGCTGACCATCGACACCGACCAGGGCCGAACAGACATCGAAGCCGGTTCTGCGGCTGAGGAGGCCGATGTCGCGCTCGCAACGCATCTTGCCGGCCGCAGGAACCAGCCCGTCGTACGCGGTCTGGGGACCATGAGCGAGGTGGGGGATCAGCCGCCGCTTCTTGCCCTATCGGGCGCAGTTCTGGCCTATGGCGTTCTGAAAGGAGACCGGTGTGCGGCCGGAGCCGGGGCCCGCATGCTTGGCTCTCTTGTTCTCGCAACATGGATCAAGACCGGGCTCAAGAGCCTCGTGGCTCGAACGCGGCCGAACGTCCTCCTGGACAAGGGGCAGTACGAGGTAGAGCCGTTCGGGCCCGATGAGGGGTCGTGGCACTCATTCCCGTCAGGCCACACGGCAGGAAGCGTTGCAGTCGTGCGGGCTGCGGGTCGTGCCTATCCTCAGGTTCGCACCGCCGCTTATGCTGGGGCGGCTGCGGTCGCCCTCGTTCAAATCCCACGTGGGGCGCACTACCCGGCTGACGTTGTTGGAGGGGCGGTGGTGGGCCTCGTAGCAGAGGTAGCCATCAACGGAATAGCCAAGTATCTTTTTGCTGCAACGAGCAAGCCGAAGATAGCTCCCAAAGCCATCGTTGCCACTCACCAGCGAACCTAAGGTGAGAATGACAGATCAACGGCAGCACCCTCTACAACGTGATTTGACCCGTTGAGGACTCTCGGGTGGTGCTGCATCCTACAACGTGCGGCTATCGGAATTAAGCGCCCCACGAGTCATAGTGGTTCGTGCTCGACGTCTGCTCTCCCAATGGGGCGACATAGGCGAGCGCTAGTTTGATCATGTGCGCCATTCCTGGTCCAATGCCATCAAACTGTTCCAGCCGGTCCGCATTCGCCCTGAGCTCGTCCATGGTCTGGATGTTCTCTCTTTGCAGCACCTCCCAGGCAATGGGAGGCAGATACAAACCCGCAATGGGTCCTGCGCAGGTGTCGTAAAAATGGGGCATAGGCAGCTCCTAAGCCTTGCAGTCGGCAGGATGCTCAACTCCCAGCCGTCGGCGACTGGATCATATAAGCCGGCGATAGCTTGTTGACCCTTGCCGAACATACCACCAGCACCAGTCCATAAACAGTCCATAACGCGGCTTGTCAGCAATGCGCGGACAGTTTTTCTTACGCGCGAGGCGTCAGGATAACTCAGCTACGCTTAATCCATGTTACAGCCACGAAGGATCAACTCTGGTTTGACTAGGTCTTCTTCCTCCCGGAGCTTCTTTGCCCCTACGGTTCCGGCTCCTAGAGCGCCCTTTCATGAGGCGCTCTTTTTTGCCGGAAATCTGTCTCGGCCCCCCGCTTCCGCAATCACTTTCCAGAAGTGGCCTTCCGCGAAATTGAACCAAACACCCGGAAGGTATGGTCATGACACATCCCGGAAGTAGACTGAATGTCCGCATCGGCAGCGTAAGCGGACCTCTACCCGGTTGCTCCGAAAGGCTGCCGTCGATCCAAGACAGACATCACATTTGCCGAAGCGTAGGGCTGACCATCCTGCACTTCTGCCATTCAGCGGCCAGGCTAAAGCTCGACTAGCGCCTTTATGACCCCAGCCTCCGGTGTCGACCACATTGGGAGGAGACTTGGTGCTTCATCGAGCCCGCCGCGGTGGCTGGCAAGCGCCGTGACCGGCACTCGACCAGCGCGCATCGCATCGAGCACCACTTCAAAATCATGCCTCGTGGCATTGCGGCTACCCAGCAACGATGTTTCGCGTTTGTGGAACTCCGGATCGTTGAACGTGATGGCAGCGCGCACAACCGACAGGAGGACATAGGTGCTGCCGTGGCCCACATAGGAGAAACCCTTCATCATCGCCTGAGGATTCCCGGTCGCATCGAGAACGATGTCGAAGAAGTCACCACCCGTGACCGACCTCAGGCGTTCATCGATATCGGGCGAGACCTCAAGGGCATAATCGACACCGATCTCGTCCTTGCAGAAGGCAAGCCGCCGCGTGTTCATGTCGAGAACGGACACCTCGGCACCTCGCGCCTTCGCAAAGATGGCAGCTGCTATCCCGATGGGTCCCGCTCCCACCACAGCAACACGGCTCGTTGATGCTGCGCCCGAGCGTTGCACCCCATGAGCGCCGATCGCCAGGAACTCGACCATCGCGGCCTCGTCCAGTCCTAGGCCGGCTGCGGGCACGACATTGCGTTCCGGCACAGCAATGTACTCGCAAGCCCCTCCATCGCGATGCACGCCCAACACCTGTAGCTGCTGGCAGCAGTTGGTCTTGCCCTGCCGACAGGCGTAGCAGGTTCCGCAGTAAAGATAGGGTTCAATGCAGACGATATCGCCAACCTGAAATGAGCTGCCGGACGGCGCCTCGGCGATCTCGCCTGCGAGCTCGTGGCCGATCACCCGCGGGTACTCGAGGTAGGGCTGATTGCCGTGGAAGATATGATAGTCTGTTCCGCAGACGCCAACGCGCCGGATATGCACTAGGATCTCACCAGGACCAACCTTGGGCATATCCCGCTGAATGATGGTCAGCTTGCCGGGTTTGTCACATCGCAGTGCTTTCATCCGCGTTTTCTCCCGATGAGTGCGCCTGCTTACGTTGTGCCAGTGTAGTAGGATAAGCCAGAAACGCAAAACTGAGGCGTCGGCATTTATCCCGAATTTATGGCAGGGAACAGCAGGCAACCTTTAGCCGCCTGCAAGGGCCTAACCCTCCCTCTGCTGAGCCCCCGAACGTCTGCCATGCGGCCGCGAGTTGACCTTCACACAACAAGGCTGAAAGGCCAAGCTTGACCCGAAGGGGACCTTCCGGCGCCAAGCTCCCATGCGAGCCCGATGCAGGCCCGTCGGCCACAACAAAACCTTCTCTCCACGACACTTGAGCAGCAAGTTACCGTGAGGTGGTGCAGATCATAAGCAATGAGCCGGGGATGGCCGCATGACGGTTAGTAGCTCACCCTGCAACGGGTTCAGCCGTGCCTGATGCTTTTTGCTCCCGCCCGTCCTGACGGCAGCTTTCGCCCGCGGGTTGCAGGCGCGAGCCGCGGACCTTCAGGAGCAGGATGACCGAGCTCAGCACCAGCCCGAGGGCACTGAAGATGAGCACGGGCAGGCTGCCGAGCGCGTAGCCGTAGATCATCCACAGCAAAAGCCCAAAGGTGCGCACCGCGAACATGCGCAGGGAGATGGCAGCGACATCGCCGGTGCGGCAGCATTTTATGACCTGCGGCACGAAGCTGTAGAGGCCGATGCAGCCGGCCGCGAACCCGCTCAGGGTAGCAAGCGATACATCCATGGTTCAACGTTCCTCCGCCGCCCTCAGGCCGCGGAGCTTCATCGCCAGAATGAGACCGGCGAAGACCACGTTGACGGCGTTGAACAGAATAACTGGCACACTGGTGATCATTAGCCCGTGCACGATCCAGAGGCCGTAGGCGATCAGCGAGGCCACGTACATGCGCTTGGATATCGCCTCAGTGTTTCGCTCGCGCCAAGCCTTGAGTACCTGCGGCACGAAGCTGAAGCTAGTACACAGCCCTGCCGCCAGGCCCAAGGCTGTCAGCCACCACATCTGCATGTTCCGCTCTCCCGTCACGTGAACGTCATGAACAAGTCGGAGGTGGCGAGGTTCCCGGGACGGGCGATCTTGCCGCACCGCTCTCTTTTCCTGCCTCCAGGCAGGGGCTGCGCCTCATGGGCATTCCAGATGTGGCAGGGACAGAAGGAGCCCCGCTCAAGCAATGGAACGGGGCTCAGTCTACGGAAGCTGGTCAAGGAGGCCTGCGCGAGGGCAGGTTGCCTCCGCAGGAGATCAACCGCACATCTTCATCGATGTTCCTCCGCAAGGCCGCTGAGGCGGATGGGCAGCCTCCTGGAGCCTGTAGTGAAATGGATGAGAGCTTCTCCCCGGTGATCTTCGTCTACGGCATGGCCTTCGTCCTCGGGGTGGGTAAGGCCTGTACGCTGCTGATCTGGCGCACCCTCCCAAGATCGCGACCAGGGCTGCGGCAGGAGGTGAGGGAAGCCTGGCAGCGTTGGAGACAGCACAAATCTGTACAGGACGCCGCTGGGCAGCCGCCTAGTAACCCGAAGGCTCCAGTGCACGCACCAGCAACCCAGGATGGACTGCCTCAGCCATGAGCTACACGGCTCGGCGTTGGGCGCCCTGATCCCGGTTGAGAGCGGCTATTTGGGCTTGTCGTTGTCGAACACCTTGGGGTGGCTCGTGGCCGCTCCGGAGGTGCCCGAGGTGCCGGTCGTGCCGGCAGTTGTGCTCCGTGACCGTCCGCGCATGAAGTGCCAGATCAGGGCGGCAAGGATCGCCAGGCCAAGGATGATCCAAAGCCAGGGGGTGCCGCTGCCGTCATCGGCAGGTGCAGGAGGTGAGCCGGGCGCAGCAGGCGGGGTAGCCTGGGCAAGAGCCTCGTTCACCACAGCGAGCGTCACGATCGTAAAAGCGTGGAGCCTGTTGAGCATCATAGTCCCCGTCCGCCCACAAGGGCTGCGGATCAACGTTGGACACAGCCCCACGTTCCTCTCACCTTATTGTCAGGTGCGCCCTTGCCTTGGATTTTCGGTCCATCACGTGGTGTTTCCATTGACGGGAACTCACGTCGTGAGCGCCCGGTGGTCATTGCTTACAAGAGAGCAGCCATGGGCAACCCAAACCACCCGCCGAGCGAACCGCCACGCGATGATGAGCAGGTGCCCGTTGTTGACGACGTGCTGACAAGCAGTGCCCGCACCGTATCGGAAGAGGTCATACCTCTCGTCGAGGAGACCGCCACCGTCGGCAAGCGGCAGGTTGTGACCGGGCGGGTGCGCGTTCAGACGGTCACCTAAACCGTTGAGGAACTCGCTCATGCAGGTGTGCAGAGGGAGACCGTGGAGGTCACTCGCGACATTCCCCGGGGAAGTCAATCGCACGCACAAGGCGCGAAGTGAACGGCTCTCGGCGGACGAGGCAAATCGGTGGATGAAGGTGTCTGCTGGTGCGAGGATCCCGCGCTTGCCACCGAGCGATCCGGCGATGTCAGTTTTGTAACGAAACAGGCCAGTTGAGGGCTGATCAATCCCGGGTTGGGCCGAGAAGGCGTCTGATCAACTGGACGAGCGTGTCAGGATGGACGGGCTTGCCGATGAACAGAGCCCCGTCCGGCAGATCGCCTGGCTTGGGCGCGGCGCGGCCCGAGGCGATCAACACCCCGATCTCCTGCCGATCCTTGCGCACCCTGCGCGCCAGCTCGAAGCCGTTGATATTTCCTTGTGGCATCTCCACGTCGGTGACGACGGCCTCGATCCCGGAAACGGCCCTCAGGACCCGCAGAGCCTCATCGGCGTGCACGGCTTGGATGACCTTGAAGCCGGCATCCTCCAGGACGTCAACCAGTGTCATCCGAACGAGGGTTTCGTCCTCTACGACGAGAATGAGAGGGCGCGTGTTGGGCGTGGGCTCTGACATGCCGGCTGAAACAGGGATCAACGGTCTTCGTTCCTAAAGCCAAGGAGGAACGTCACGATGGAACTGCTGGCCTTTGGTCGACCTCCTGCTACTCAGGAAATTGGGGAAGGCACCACAGAAGCGGTGCCTCCGGGAACCGCAAGGGTCGAGAGCCTGCTCGAAACGGTTGGGATTGCCATCTTCGTGGCCTTGCTGGTTGGTGCTGCCGTCATCCTGATCCGCCAGAACCGACGCCGCTGACCGGACCTCCAAAGAGGTGCCGTCCGATCATGTCGGCAACAGTGGCGAGGCAGGGTGCGCAACAAGGATGCGGCTTCGTGCCGAACCCCCTGCCTGGGATGAGCACTGAACTGGAAACAGTATCATGACGCTGTTTTCCGAGGCCTATATCGTGCTGTCCGCGACGGCAGCGCCGCGCTGTCCCATGCTCCGGTCCGAGCCCGTGGTGGTGTCTCGCGATGTCTGTCGCTCCAGTTCTGCATTCAGTTCAGCGCCGAGCAGCACCGCAAACGCCGTGAGATAGGACCAGGTCAGCAGCATCATGATCGTGCCAAGCAGTCCCAGGGTCTGGTTGTACGAGGGAAAATGCGAGACGTAGAAGGAGAACCCGGTTGCGCTGACCAGCCACAGCATTGTCGCAACCGCCGCTCCCGGGCTGACCCAGCGCCACTTGGCAGCCCGCCGGCATGGAGCAAAGCGGTAGAGCATGGAGAGGGCAACGATGCACAACACGGCCAAAGCCAGCCAGCGGGCAAAGGAGAGAACTGCTTGCAGTGTTGGACCGAGCGACAGCCGGCTAAGCACGATGGGGAGCAGGGCGACAAGCCCAAAGGCCAGCAGCATGAACATCCCGGCTGCCACGGCAACGACCAATGCGTCCCATGACCGCCGCAGGAAGCTGCGGGCTTCCTCCTCGCGATAGGCCACGTTGAGGGCCGCGATCAGACCTGAGGCTCCCGACCAGGCACCCCACAGCGCTGCCAGAATGCCACCGCCGAGACCGGCCCCAAGCTGCGTTCGCGAGGTGCGCGCAATCGCCTGCATCTGATCGGCGAGGAACGTGGTGGCGCTTACGGGCACGAGACCGCTGAGCATCTCAATGGGGCGATGCACAGCTTCTGGGTTGGCTAAGAGTCCGAAGAGGGCAGCCGAGACGGATATGCCGGGAATGGCAGCGAAGATGGCGCAGAAGGCAACCCCTGCCGACCGGAGCCACATGCTGTCACGACGTAGCGACTGAGCCAGCCTGGCGAGAATGTCGAACCAGCCGCGCTCGGGGATGTCACCCGGCTGATCCGCGTTACAGGTTGCACTGTCTGGCCGTTCTTGCCCCCATGCGTCACACTTCTCCCGCACGGGCTGCACGCGATCAAGAATAGTGTTGCGGATGACGGCTCCCCCGTGACGTCCGAAAGGCACAGTCCAGGGCGGCCCAGGCTGACCGAGCCGCCCCTTTCGTGTCAGGTGCGGCTGCGGTCAGTGCCGGAGACCGTGGTGCCCGTTTGAGTTGCCTGTGCGCTGCGTTCGTCCTCGACGTCCACTTCGGTGCGCCGCACGGTGTCGGACACGGTCTCGGTGCGCTCCTCGACATCCTTACGGATCACCAACTCCTCCTTCACCCGGGTCTGCTTCGAGACAACAGCCTCCTCGCTGCGCTCCTCGGCCTCGATGGTGCGCTCCTGGAACAGGTTCTCAGCCCCTGTCACGGCACGATCAACAGGCCGCCGCTCCACATGGACGTGCTCCTCGCGCAGGCTGACCTGCTCCTGCACCGGCGTCTCGACCACGAAGGAGCGGATGCGCACGCGCCCCTGGTTCGCCTGGCGCTTGCCGACCCGCAACTGCTCCTCGACAATCGGAATCACCTCCTCGGCATTGCCGCTGCTCCGGGCCTCGGCCGTTACGCCGGCTGCTCCCACGGACGCACCGGCTTGCGTGCCAGATGTTGCCGAACTTGCCGTGTAGCCGGTCCAGCCCTCGTTGCGCCAGGTGCTCTCGCGCTCGTCCATGTCGACAGCACCATAGCGCTCGACGATGTCGGCAACGCGCTCGACCTGCGCCTCGTCGGCCGTGACCGCCAGGGTTGTGCCACCCCGGCTCATGCCTTCGGCATAAGAGTAGCGGTCTTCCTCCGGCAGGGAGGTGTCGCTGAGCGAGGACCAGAAGCCGCCTTCGTCCTTTTGGTGATCGTAGGCGGAGCGTTCGTCCGTGCGCTGGTAGGTGGTTGTCTCGGCTTCAGGTAGCAGGCGGATTGCCGATTGGCTGACCCCTGCCTCGGTGAGGGCCTGCACAGCCTGCTGGGCGTCGGCGCGGCTGTCGAAATGGGCGATGATTGTCTGCGTCATGGAAGTTCTCCGTTCGCCGTGATGATCAGGATCGGGTGGTGCGGCTGTCGCCGGTTCCGGTGGATGTTGCTGTCGGAGTCCGCGGTGTACGATCCGTCTCGACAACGGTGCTCGTGGTCCCGGTGTGGACCACCGGTTCGGTCACGGCGGAGCGGCCGAAGCCCAGACGGGCTGTGATGGTCGGCTCCACCGTGCCCATGCGCCCGCCGAACCAGGCTGCAACAGCACCGAGGATCAGGCCGAGCGCCGCCAGCAGCGCTCCCGTGGATACCGCACTCGAGGCGGCATCGGCAGCCTCGGTGGCCTGCTGCTTGGCCTGGTCCACCGACTGGCGGTACTGCTGCTCATACTGCTGCACCTGTGTGCGGGCTTGATCGACCGGGATGTTCTGGGCCCGTGCCACTGCTTCGGCGGCACGGCTGCGGGCGTCCGCCGCCTGCTGCTCGTTGCCCGTCAGCGCCGCGCGAACCGAGGCAATGGCCGCATCGCGAAGCGCCGCCGGATCGTTGCCACCGGTTGCGCCCCGGAGGGACTGTTCGATGGACGAGAACGGATCCGCGGCTCCGGCGAGGCTGGGAGCAGCGGCTTGAGCGGCGGTTTGGGCGGTCGAGCCCACCGCCTGGGTGACGTTGCCCAAGGCGCTTGTCACCGTGCGGTAGGCGCCGCCCACAAGTCCGCCCACTGTGGTGGTGAGCAGGTAGAAGATCACCAGCGTGGCCAATGCCCATGCGGTGAGACCATGCCAGCTTGCGGTGGACTCCTTGGGCTTGCCGGCCAGCCGACCCGCGGCATAACCACCAGCAAGCGAGGCGAGAATGCCGGCGAGGACGAACCAGATGCCGGCCCCGATGGAGAAGCTGGACGCAGATGGATTGCCTCCCGCACCAGCGGCAGGATCGAGGGTGGCGGCTCCGATGCCGATGCCGAGCAGGTTGAGGATGAGCTGGGTGACGAGCATGACGACCACGCCGGCGAACACCGCGCCCCAGGATATCTTGTTGAGCATGATGGTGCGCGCGTCCTCGGACGGAGTGACCGGGCTCATGTGAGGAGCGTCACTGTCGCCGCGGTTGCGCGGGGTATCAGGATGATGG
>JALYFY010000562.1 GCA_030777385.1 Pseudomonadota bacterium
AGATCACGCCGGCCTTCGCCGTCGTGCCGCCCATGTCGAAAGCGATAGCTTCGGTGAGGCCGAGCCCTTCGCAGATCGCCTGAGTGCCGATCACGCCGGCGGCGGGGCCGGATTCCAGCATGCGGACGCAGTCGCGGCGTGCGTGCTCCACGGGGAAGAGGCCACCGGTGGACTGCACGACGAAGAAGGCGCCGCCGAAGCCCTGCCGCCCCAGGTGCTCCGACAGCTCGCCGAGGTAGGTCGCGACGCGCGGCCCGACATAGGCGTTCGCGGCGACCGTCGAGACGCGCTCGAACTCCCGGTACTCTTGCGACAGCTCGTGGGAGGCGGTGACGAAGACGCCGGGCAGCTCCTCCTCGGCGAGCTGCTTGACCCGCATCTCGTGCGCGGGGTTGCGGTAGGAATGGAGCAGGAGGATCGCCACCGCCTCCACGCCGGTCGGCTTCAGGGAGCGCAGGACGGAGCGGAGGTGGTCCTCGTCCAGCGGCTTGTGGACCGCGCCGCTCGCCATCAGGCGCTCGCGCACCTCGTGCCGCGAGGACCGGTTCACCAACGGGACGTGCTTGCGGAAGAACAGGTTGTAGGCGTCGGGGCGGTTGACACGGCCGATCTCGTAGATGTCGCGGAAGCCTTCGGTCACCAGGAGCGCCGTCCGGGCGCCTGTGCGCTCCAGCAGCGTGTTGATGGCGATGGTGGAACCGTGAAGGAATAGGTGGGCGTCACGAAAGGCAACGCCAGCACCATCCAGGGTGTTCTGGATCCCGTCGACGAGCCTGTTGTGGGTGGACAGTGCCTTGCCGAAGCGCAGCTCGCCGGCTGCCTCGTCAAAGGCAGCGAGGTCGGTGAAGGTGCCACCGATGTCTACGGCGATGCGCAACCGTGGGAGTTCGGCAGAAGTGGTTTCGAGGGCCATGGGCGTTATGTCTCCCTGTAATGATCCTGTTGAGGCGAAATTATTTGACCTATGAAGGTTGGGTGTTGTCACCCACTCGGACGCGCGGGGACGCCAGCATCGTTTGCAGGACCGTGTATCGCTCCGCTCCACTGGAGCGTGATAGCAGCATCCTTGAGCCGCCTCCGTCGGATCTCCTTGTTGGAGCACAGTTCCGTGGCCACGGAACTAGGAGGTTTCGCGGCCAGAATTCGCCGGATCTGGCGCTCGCTAAGAACGTGCGGCTTCAGGCTCGTGATATGAAACAGCAACCTTTCGGGCTTGCCTGAATAGTGCTCTGGACAATCGCTTAGCTTGCGATCTCTTGTATGCCACGCCCCGTCGAAATAGCGGGTCCAGGCTCGGTGCAGTTCCCCGGCGCGCTGCCTCAGCGGCTGATGTTCAAGGAAATGTTGCGCCGCCATGCGGATCAGCTCGTCTCGGCGGGTTCCGATGATTGTCTTGCGCGGATCGGCCTCTCCGCGGGCGGGTTTCACCCCGAACGCCTCGGCGAATTCGGTTCCGCTGAGCCATTCGTCGACGGCGGCCATGAGGTAACGGGCATCGTCGCGTGCCAGGGGCTTGCCTTGGGCTGCGGTCTCGCGGATGCGCAGCAACACGTTAATGGCAGTGACAGCGCTCATGGCAAGTCCAGCTATCCCGTGAGAGTGACAACTCGCCTCTGATCGGCGACTACCGATCAGTGCATGGGAGACACTGTAAGAGCTGGGACGCCATAACAGAATGCACAGGACAAGCATTTCAGATATACTTAATCAGGTATATCCGGAGGTAATCTCATGGATCACACAGCTTGGAAGCTTTTCATGGATGCTGCCGAGCTCGGCAGCCTGAGCAAGGTGGCCCTGGCTTATCGCACGAGCCAGCCGCACATCAGCCGCCGGATCGGCGAGCTGGAGAAGGAATGCGGAGGGCGCCTGTTCCAGCGCACTGGACGGGGGGTGGTGCTGACAGATCTGGGTCAGCGCATCGCTCCCAAGGTACGGGCGTGGCTCGCCAGTACCGAGCAACTTGCCAATGATGTGCGTACCTCGGCTGGCACGCCAATCGGCAAGGTCCGGACCGGCAGCCTGCCTTCGACCGCGCACCCGCTGGTGACAACGTTGCACAGACGCTTGGCCGAGAGATACCCAATGGTTCAACTCGCGGTCCGGGAGGGCCAGGGCGCCCAGCTCGAGAATTGGCTCGAAGAGGGCAGTGTCGATCTCGCGATCCTGTTCCGCACTGGTCCGATCCCCAGGGATGGCGACACCTACCTCGTCGAGGCGCCGACCTATCTCTTAAGCGCAACCGGTGACCCGCTGACCTCAAGGCCAACAGTGTCGTTTTCTGCCCTGCATGACCTGCCGCTCGTGCTGTTCTGCCGCCCCAGCTCTTGGCGAGATCAC
>JALYFY010000563.1 GCA_030777385.1 Pseudomonadota bacterium
GATGCGGAAACTTCTGTCACTGTAAACCTCGCCAATCGGGCACTCAACACGGGCGAGGCAAGGGGCGATACGTTCCTGTCGATCGAGCGGGTCAGGGGCGGGCGCTTCAACGACTCGCTGACCGGCAATTCCCGCGACAACGTTCTCGAAGGCGTCACGGGAGGCGATTTCCTCAACGGTCGCGGCGGATTCGATTTCGCCCGCTACAAGTCGTCTCCGACGGGTGTCGTCGCAAGCCTGGAGAACCCCGCAATCAATACGGGCCACGCGGCCGGAGATACTTATCTCTCCATCGAGGGGCTGCTGGGCAGCGACTTTGCTGACACGCTGGTGGGCAATAGCGTCAACAATACCCTGGTCGGAGGCCGGGGGGCGGACGTCCTCGACGGACGGGACGGGTTCGACTTTGCCCGCTACGACGTGAGCGACGGCGGGCGCTCGGGCGTGAGGGCCAGTCTTGCAACGCCTGCGATAAATCTGGGCGATGCTGCCGGCGACACATACACCTCGATCGAGGGACTGATCGGAACCCGGCTCAATGACAGATTGATCGGCGACGACGGGGCAAACGCCCTTTACGGCCAGGCCGGCCATGACAGCATGAGCGGGAATCTCGGCAACGACACCATCGTTGGAGGCTCAGGCAATGACCGGTTGGACGGAGGCTACGGCAACGACCGGCTGACCGGAGAAGCGGGCCGCGACTCCTTCGTTTTCAGCACAGCTTTGAACGCCGCCGAGAACGTCGACAGGATCAGGAGCTTCTCGATCAAGAACGACACGATCCGCCTCGACGATGCGATCTTCACCGCGGCCGGTTCCGCAGGAGTGCTCAAGGCAGCCGCCTTCTACCGAGGAGCCGCCGCCCACGATGCCAACGACAGGATCATCTACGACCGAGCGACGGGGGCGTTGTACTACGATCCTGACGGGACAGGCGCGCAGGAGCAGGTTCAGTTTGCTCAGCTTAGCGCGCGGCTTGGCCTGAAGAATACCGACTTCGTCATATTCTAGACCCCTGACGATGCACCACTTTCCCCGGTTGTGAGATCAGCAACCGGGGAAGGTTTTTTGTGGACGTCGCAAGGCCTAGCCCTGAGCTGCACCTCCTAAAAAACCATCAAAATAGCATGACCTGACCTCGCGCAGGCTCAAAAGGCATGACAGCCGGACGAAGATAGGGGTAAAGCACGGGGGCTTCACGCTCCCCGGCTCAATGCTCACGCGACAGATCATGACCCAGACCCACGACAAAATTCTCATCGTCGATTTCGGCTCCCAGGTGACCCAGCTCATTGCACGGCGCGTGCGGGAGGATGGTGTCTATTCGGAGGTGGTTCCGTTCCAGAAGGCCGCAGAGGCCATCCGGACCATGAAGCCGAAGGGCGTGATCCTGTCGGGCGGGCCGGAGTCGGTCACCACCGACACCTCGCCCCGTGCGCCCAAGGAACTGTTCGAAACGGGCCTGCCGGTCTTCGGCATCTGCTACGGGCAGCAGACCATGGCGGCGCAGCTCGGCGGCGAGGTCGAGGGCGGGCACCATTCCGAGTTCGGCCGCGCCGAGATCGAGGTCTTCACCGAGAGCCCGCTGTTCCAAGGCGTGTGGCAGGTAGGCAAGAAGTACCCGGTCTGGATGAGCCACGGCGACCGGGTCACCAAGTTGCCTGAGGGCTTCGAGGTGCTGGCGGCCTCCGAGAACGCGCCCTTCGCGGTCGTTGCCGACGAGGAGCACAAGTTCTACGGCGTGCAGTTCCACCCGGAGGTGGTCCACACCCCGCAAGGCGCGCAGCTGATCCGCAACTTCGTCCGGGACATCGCGGGCTGCAAGGGCGACTGGACCATGAAGGCCTTCCGCGAGGAGGCCATCGAGCGCATCCGCGCCCAGGTCGGCACCGGTCGGGTGATCTGCGGCCTATCCGGCGGCGTCGATTCCGCCGTTGCCGCCGTCCTGATCCATGAAGCCATCGGCGACCAGCTCACCTGCGTATTCGTCGACCATGGTCTCCTGCGTGCCGCGGAAGCCGAGCAGGTGGTGACGCTCTTCCGCGATCACTACAACATCCCGCTCGTCCATGTGCAGGCGCAGGACCTGTTCATCGGCGAGCTCGAAGGCGTGTCCGATCCTGAGGTCAAGCGCAAGACCATCGGCCGGCTCTTCATCGACGTCTTCGACGAGGAGGCCAAGAAGATCGGCGGCGCGGACTTCCTGGCTCAAGGAACCCTCTACCCGGACGTGATCGAGAGCGTCTCCTTCACGGGCGGCCCCTCGGTCACCATCAAGAGCCACCACAACGTGGGCGGGCTCCCTGAGCGCATGAACATGAAGCTCGTGGAGCCCCTGCGCGAGCTGTTCAAGGACGAGGTGCGGGTGCTCGGCCGCGAGCTCGGCCTGCCCGACGCCTTCGTGGGCCGCCACCCCTTCCCGGGGCCGGGCCTTGCCATCCGCGTCCCAGGCGAGATCACCCGCGAGAAGCTCGACATCCTGCGCAAAGCCGATGCGATCTACCTCGAGGAAATCCGCAATGCTGGCCTCTACGACGAGATCTGGCAGGCCTTCGCCGTGTTGCTGCCGGTGAAGACCGTGGGCGTCATGGGCGATGCGCGCACCTACGACCATGTGTGCGCGCTGCGCGCCGTAACCTCGGTTGATGGCATGACGGCGGATTTCTACCCCTTCGACATGACCTTCCTCGGCCGGGTCGCCACCCGCATCATCAACGAGGTGAAGGGCATCAACCGCGTGACCTACGACATCACCTCGAAGCCACCCGGAACGATTGAGTGGGAATAAGAGATGTCGTTTACGCTCTACGGCATCAAGAACTGCGACACGATGAAGAAGGCGCGCGCCTGGCTCGATGCCAAGGGCGTGGCCTACACGTTCCACGACTACACGGCCGACGGCATTGACCGGGCTCGGCTTGAGGGCTGGGCGCGAAGCGTCGGCTGGGAAACGCTGCTCAACCGCGCCGGCACGACCTTCCGCAAGCTTCCCGACGCTGACAAAGCAGGCCTAGACGAGGGCAGGGCACTCGCGCTGATGCTCGACCAGCCGTCCATGATCAAACGTCCGGTGCTCGACCTCGATGGACGTATTC
>JALYFY010000564.1 GCA_030777385.1 Pseudomonadota bacterium
TCGTCACCGCAATCACCCGGGATACGTCGGGTGGAGGCCATCGCCTCGTCGATCCGCAGCTTGTCATCTTCGTCCAACGAGAACGAAAATAGGGCCGCGTTGTCCGCCCGGTGCTCGCGCTCCCCTAATCGGGCTCCGACGATAACAGCTGCAACCGCCGGCTGCTCGAGCACCCAGCGCGTGGCCACATTAGCAACCGACACGCCGTGCTTGCGTGCGATTTCGTGCAAGGCTGCCAGGATTGACTGGAGAGCGGACCATCCTCCAATGGTGGCGATGAAGCGCTTGTATTTCGACTTGCTCCAGTCCTCGATCGAGGTTGGCTCCGACGCACCCACCCATCGGTCTGTCAAAAAGCCGCCACCGAGCGTACCGTAGGCCAGCAGGCGCACGCCGTTGGCGAGACAAAAAGCGCTCATCTCCTCTGCGGCGCGCCGGTCGAGCAGGGAGAAGGAGACCTGGTTCGACACGACCGGAAAGCCGTGCCTCACCAGGAGCCGCAGGTGGTCGGTGTCGAAGTTCGTCACGCCGAGGTGGAGAATGCGCCCGTCCCGCTGCAGTGCGACGAGCTCCCTCATGGCATCGATGTAGCCGGGGTGCTCGAACATCCACCAATGGAGCTGCAGCAGGTCAACGGTTTCGACGCTTAGACGATCGAGGCGCTCGGCGATGCCAGCCCGCACGATGTCGGCCGTCATCGGCCCGGGCGCGGGACACCACTTGGTGAACGCCGACGGGCGCCGGCCCTCGGCGCCTACTTGCATGCCCAGAAAGCGGCCGGTGATCAGCTCCGCACTACCGTAGTGGTCCGCCATATCGAAGCTGTCAAATCCCTCGCGGGCGTAGGCGGCCATGGCGGCCGCTGCAGCGTCGCGATCCAGAAGGCGGCCGTCCCGCTCCATGTCGGCCACCTGCCAAAGACCAGTGACCACGCGGCTGATTTCGAGCCCGGGTGCGAGCAGCGTCCGATCGGGGCGGATAGACATGGCAATCTCCGGCAGGGGTACGAACGACTCCGCGCAGGGCGCGGAGCCTGTGTCAGCGACCCAGTGCGCTCTAGCGCGACGGGACCTTAGCCTTGATGGCGTTCACCTCATCGACTCCCATCTGGCCGACGGTCGTGACTTCGCCGTTCTGAATCCGCCACAGCCGGAAGGGGCCGGTGATGTCCCCATGCTGGTCGAAGTTCACAGGGCCGATCACGCCCTCGTAGCGCACCGGCTTGCCCTCCTTGATCAGCTGGAGCGCCTTCTTGAAGTTCTCCGGACCAGCATGGATGACCTCGCCGTCGCTTCCGGTCACCTTACGAATAGCGTCCCGTATGGCTGTCGCCTCAAACTTGCCTGCCTGAGCCACGGCAAGGCCGAGGATTGCTGCCGCGTCGTAAGACCTGTCTGCTGCGGGAGCATTGGCGTCAAAGCCGCTTGACATCGCCGGATAGGCCTTCGAAAAGTGCTCGGTCGAGGCTGTCCTGGTGGTGCCCGACGAAGTCCCAAAGGCATCGTTGAGGAAGCGAGGCCCGACGTCGCGAATGAAATCCGCGCTGTTCATGCCGTCGTTCAGGAGAAACTTTGCGGCGCCGCCCTGCGAGATCCAGGTACGTGCGATCGATGTGCCGTCGCCCGGATAGGAAACAAGGTAAAGGGCGGGCGGATCTTCCGCGAGAGCGCGGGTGACCTCCGGCGCGTAGGAGGCTTGGCCCTGGTTGTAGGGCGTGATCGACGTGATCTGGCCTCCGAGCGCCTCGTAGGCGCGCTTGAACTCCGCCACCATGTTCACGCCAAAGTCATTGTTGACATGAATGATCGCAATCTTCGTCAGACCCTGATTTAGCGCGTACCTCGCGGCCGCCGTGCCTTGAAGCGCGTCCGATGTGATGGTGCGGAAGAATACGCCGTTGGTCTTTCCCTCTTGGGCGATTCGGGTGAGGGTCGGTGACGAGGAGGCGGGCGAGATTTGAACCACGTTGGCCGGCGCCGTCACCGAAGTCAGAACGGGCAGCGACACCGAGGAGATGATGCCGCCGATGATGGCCGGCACGCGCTTGAGGTCAACGAGCTGCCGGGCTTGGTCCACGGCGACGGAGCCTTGGCTCTGCGAGTCCCGAAGATCCATGGTGAGCTGGCAGCCCGCGGCGCCGCCTGCCTCGTTAATCTCCTTGAAGGCAAGCTCGATGGACTTGGCTGCAGCTTGGCCAAAGCGCCCGGCCGGACCAGTCAGCTCCACGACAACGCCGACCGTATGTGTGCAGGGCTGCTGTGCGAATGCCGGCAGCGGAGCGAGGGCCACCGCGAGGGCGGCGGCTGAAACAATGGATGCAAAGCGCACGGTAAACAATCTCCCTGATCTGGCCCGCCGGGGGGTGAGCTCCCATGCCCCTTGACCCTCCTGGCCGGCAGGG
>JALYFY010000565.1 GCA_030777385.1 Pseudomonadota bacterium
GTTACGATGAGAAGCAATGCTCCCCTCAGGCACGTCATTTAAGGCATCGAAAGTCCTTGTCTGTCTTCGAGGCTAGTCGGGGAAGTCTTGCCGCAATCGGGGGTACTGTCCCTCAGCAAATCAGGGGCGGTTCCTCTCATTGCTGGATCCAGCGTCCAGTTTTCTACCCTTAGCGGACCTTCACGTGATGGGTTCTTAAGCGGCTGTTGACCCAGAGGAGACCTTCTAGGGGCGAGTAAAAGTCGGCACGGGTCTGCGGGCACTGCGCGGATCGAAATCGCTTAGCGTACCGACCAGTGCGGTCGGACGCTGCCTTGCTTGAGCAAGGTAACAGTTGTTCCATTCTCTCGGAGGCTCTCGTGAAACCAATTCTCGCGAGCCGCATAATGGAGCGTTGTACTCACTCCTCGTCCGACGCAGCCGGTTAGATGACCTAAGGCGGACAGGAAGCTTCCACCACAGGGAGGCGTGTCACGAAACTGCGGCAGCAGTGCTTCGTACATGCGTTGGGCCGGGGAGAGGACTGTGAAAGGTCCGATCCTAGCTCCTTGAAACGGGGCTCCGAACCCCGTGTTCTGTACTCGGCGTCGGTCAGATCACACGACTGCGGTGAATGCCCTCGTGCTAGGAAGTCCTGAAGGAGGGCATTCACCGCAGCAGGCGCCTCAAGCGGGGGGTGATGGCCGACTCCGGGCAAAACCGCTAGGTGCGCAGTGGGTATCAACGACGCCAGCTCGCGGGAGAGCTCTGGCGACGTGGCGCGGTCGCTCTCGCCACAGGTCACGAGCGTCGGCGCCCTGACCGACGGCAACAGCGATCGAACGTCCTGTCGGCTCAGAACAGCCGCGTCGACGGCCAGAGCCAAGGCAACTGGTTCGTGCTCCAGCATGATCGCACGCTCGGAGGCAGCAAGGGCCGGCTCGCTCGCGAGCCAGTTGGGATCGTTCAGCAGCGCTTGCATGTCAGCGAACAGCGCCTCGCGCTCCTCTAAGGCCCCCTCCGCCAGCGTCCTGCGCACCTCATGCCAGCGCGGCAACCGTTCCGGATCCTCCGCCCGCGCGCTGGTTCCAATCAGCACGAGGCTGGATACAAGGTCAGGGCGGCGGGCAGCCAAGCGCATGCCTATCATGCCGCCCTGACTCTGTCCGATGAACGACACCGGCCCTAGCGCCGCCTCCTCGATGAACAGTGCCATGTCCTCGGCAACATCTTCGAGCGTCCAGCCCTCCTTGCGCCAGCCGCTGCGGCCGTGACCGGGCATATCGAGCACGATGCAGCGGTGGGTGGCTTCCAGCGTTGTTACCTGCGGGTCGAAGATCGTCCGATCAACGAAGAGGCCGTGCGCGAAAAGCACGACTGGTCCATCGCCCCTGTCACTATGGGCGTAGGTCGTTCCGTTCAGGCGCACCTCGTGCTCGCCCCAGGCGTCGTAGGGGTCGAAGGCACGCGCGAGGAGGAGCGAGTCCTCCATGATCTGGTAGCGTTCGATCCGGCCATCCCGCACCGTGAAGCGAATGGCGAGATCACTGCCGACGACTCGCCCCGTCGCCCGGGCAAGATGGCGGAAACGGCCGAGCGCCATCACGTCATCGCCGCTCTCAAACAGCCGGTCGATCGCAAACACGCGCGGCGTGAAGCCGTTCGGGAACTCCGAAAGCCACCGGTGGACCCGCTCGCGGCCGCGCAGCAGACCGATGGTCGGTACGGTCACGGATCCGTCAACGTGCCAAACCACGTTGTCGGCCAGGAGGGCGAGCACGCCATCGAGGTCGCCAGCGCCAAAAGCGGCAAAGTAGGCCTGCACGACCGCTAAAGGTGTAGTCTCGGGCAGGGTTAGTTTGGCATGGACGTTCATGTCAGATCTCCTCGGGCATAGGGTTGGCACGCGCGTCTCACTCACCGGTCGGGCGTTAGGCAGCACGCTCAGCGAGCACGGCGCGCAGAGCAGCAATGCCGTTCAGCGCGGCGGGGAAGCCGGCATAAGCCGCCATCTGCAGGATTACTTCGACGAGTTCGTCTTGCGTGCAGCCCACGTTGAGCGCCGCGCCGAGGTGAACTTCGAGCTGCGGTCGTGCCGTTCCCATCGCGGTTAGCGCGGCTACCGTGGCGATCTCACGGGCCCGCAGGTCGAGCCCTGAACGGCAGTATAGGTCACCGAAGGCGAACTCGACGATGTAGCGGCCCAGATCGGGCGCAAGGTCGGCCAGGCTCTCGACCACGCGCCGCCCGGCCTCTCCGTCGATCTCGCTGAGCTTCGATAGGCCGCGCTCGTAGCGCTCGTTATTTGACACGGCGGTTCTCCTCTGATGACCACGTCTATAGGGGCCAACATCATCCCTTGC
>JALYFY010000566.1 GCA_030777385.1 Pseudomonadota bacterium
GTAGTCGTCAATCTTCTCAACCCTGTCGTATTTCAGGGCGCCCAGCGCGAAGGTGAGGTCGCCCTTGCCCGCAGTGAACAGTTTCTTGGCGCGATCGAACGTGAACACCACCGCGTCGGCGTTGATCGGCTCGCCGTTATGGAAGGTCAACCCTCGCCTGATCTTGATGTCCCAGTTCAAGGGGTCGACGTTGGCGATGGACTCTGCGATGGCCGGAACGACTTTGCCCTCGTTGTCCAATCGGAACAGGCCCTCATGGATCGACAGGACGACGTTCGCGTCCGACTGGGTGAACATTGGGTCGAGGCTCACGGGCTCGGCGTTCTGAAGAACCACGACGGGCTTTGCCGCCGCCCATGACGGCGATCCGGCCGCGGCGGCCGAGAGAAGTCCTAAGGCAATTATCGATCCCTGGATGAAACGGTTGGCCTTCACGTCGAAGATCCTCCACTTGGTTGCTGCGCAAGGCAGAGTCGCCGCTGATGTCAGCGGTTCTGCCTAGATGCGCGACGGGCTCTGGGTTGGTCGGTTCGCTGAGTGTAGCGCGGACGCTCGCTCGCAGTGATCCGCAACGATGTCGGGCAGGCTAGCCGGCATGCTCAGAAGTTGCGCCAAGGGGCCTGGACTCCCGGTTCGTCGGATGAGTGGCAGGGCAGTGTTCAGTCAAGGCAGGTGCTTGTCAACCATTCGTATCGAGCGCCCCTGCGCCAGAGCAACCAAGCCTAGAGAATGTTCTTCAGGCGGGGGTCGAGATAGTCGCGAAGCCAGTCGCCCAGGATGTTGATCGACAAGACCGTGAGTGAAATCGCTACGCCGGGAGGTATGGTGAGCCATTCGGCAACCCCGATATACTGGCGTCCATCGGCCAGCATGGTGCCCCAGCTTGGAATCGAAGGCGGGACACCGACGCCCAGGAAGCTGAGCGACGCCTCGGCCACGATGTTGCTTGCAACCGAGAAGCTCGCGATCACGATGATCGGGCTCCAGATGTTCGGAAGGATGTGCTGGAACAGAATGCGCCAGCGCTTCTCGCCGGTGGCCCTCGCAGCCAGCACGAACTCCTCCTCCTTGATCGATAGAACTTGGCCCCGGACGATGCGCCCATATTGCACCCAGCCCGTCAGTCCGAGCACCAGGATCAGCTTGTCGAGCCCGCTTCCGAGCACCGCCATGATCGCGAGCGCAAGCAGAATGGTCGGGAACGACAGCTGAATGTCGGCGATGCGCATGATAACATCGTCGATGAGGCCGCCGAAAAACCCCGAAGCTAAGCCGAGAAGCAGCCCGATCGTGCCTGAAATCAGCACGGCCGAGAGCCCCACGATGAGCGAGACCCGCGCCCCATAGATCACCCGGCTGAGCACGTCTCGGCCGAGGGTATCGGTGCCCAACCAGAAGGTGACCCCGCTCGCATTGACGTACCCGGGCGGCTTGAGGCGCTGGACGAGCCGGATTCCATAGGGATCGTTGGGCGCGATCCAGGCGGCGGTCACGGCCGCAAGGACCACGAGCAGGAAGACGATCGCGCTCGCGAGCGCCGCTTTGCTGCGGAGCAGGCGCACGAAGAACTGGCTCTTGGCTCTGACCGACGTCGCAGCGGCGAACTCGCTATCCACTGGTTGTGCCCCTGGTGTTGAAACGTGGCCGTTCGGGTTCATTCGCCAAATCGGATGCGTGGGTCGACCCAGACATAGACGAGGTCGATGATGAGGTTCACGGAGGCGAAGATCAGCGCCAGCATGATGACCCCTGCCTGGACGACGTAAAAATCCTTCGAGCCGATTGCGGCGATGATCTCGCGGCCGACGCCCGGCCAACCGAAGATCGTTTCGATGATGACTGAACCACCGAGCAGGAAGCCGACCTCGAGGCCGATCGCCGTGACGAGGGGCAGCAGGGAATTCCGAAACACATGGACATAGACCACGCGGTTTTCCGAAATGCCTTTCGCACGGGCCGTTCGAACGAAATCGCGCTGCATGAGATCCAGCATCGACGAGCGCGTCAGGCGCATGTTTCGCGCAATCGGGAAGGCCGCGAGAGCAATGCCGGGCATGACGAGATGTTGCCATGTGCCGCTGCCCGAAACCGGAAGCCACTTGAGGTACACGCCGAAGAACAGGATCAGCAGAATGCCGAGCCAGAAGCTTGGGATCGACTGCCCGATAAGCGCCACCACCGAAACGAGATGATCGATCGGCGTTTGGGCCTTTGTTGCCGAGAGAACGCCTAGGGGAATCGACACCACGAGCGAGAGCACGAAGGCAAAAGCCGCAAGCTGGATCGTTGCAGGAAGACGTTCGACGATCACCTCATAGGCAGGCTTGTGCCGTATGAAGGATTCGCCGAAGTCGCCCTGCAAGGCCTTGGTGACAAAGTCCGCGTACTGCACGTGCCAGGGCCGGTCGAACCCCATCTTCGCCCGGAACTCGTCGATTTGCTGGACGGTCATCCGGTCGGCCCCGTCGCCGAGAATGACCTCAGCCGGGTCGCCGGTGAGAAACATCATTCCGAAGGCGACGATGCTGACGCCTAACACGACGATGATCGACTGCAGCAC
>JALYFY010000567.1 GCA_030777385.1 Pseudomonadota bacterium
AGCATGTCGTCGACGAGAGCCCGCATGATCGGAAAGGTCTTGGCTCCCACATAGGTGGTTTGCGCGCCGTCGGCGATGGTGACGGGCACGGGGATTCTCACGATGGAGCCGGAGCGGAACGACTGCTGCGCATCGTTGCCTGCTTCCGGCTCGACGCCGTAGATGCGGCAGTCGGGCGAGAGCGCCTTTGCGGCCAGCGCCGAGCCAGCGAGCAATCCGCCGCCGCCGACGCAGACGAGCAGCATGTCGAGGGGGCCTGCCTCCTCGATCAGCTCCTTTGCGGCGGTGCCCTGGCCTGCGATCACGTCCTCATGGTCGTAGGGCGGGATGAGGGTGAGGCCGCGCTCTTCCGAGAGCCTGCGCCCGATGGCCTCGCGGTCTTCCGTGTAGCGGTCATACGCAACCACCTCGCCGCCATAGCCCTTGGTGGCCGCTACCTTCATGGCGGGCGCATCCGTCGGCATGATGATGACGGTGGGCACCCCCTGCAGCTGTCCCGCATAGGCGATGGCCTGGGCGTGGTTGCCGGAGGAGAATGCCACGACCCCGCGCCGCCTGGCATCGCTGGGGAGCCGCGCGATGGCGTTGTAGGCGCCGCGGAACTTGAAGGCTCCGGCGCGCTGGAGGTTCTCCGCCTTGAAGAACAGTTTTCCGCCCGTGCGCTCGTCCGCCATGCGCGAGGTGAGCACCGGCGTGCGGTGCGCGGCTCCGCTGATGCGCCCGGCGGCCGCGACCACGTCGTCGTAGGTCGGCAGGCCCGCAGCAGCAGACAGGACAGCGGTTGATGCATCTTGTGGCGATAGGGTCATGATCGTGCGCGGGCTCCCTCAGGCTCGGGGACATTACATCTTTTGGGGTATAATTCGAGCCCGTCCGGCAAAAGAGGAGACAGTGGCCTCCCGTTGGGATGGTATCCGTCTGAGTACCTGTACAACCTTACATCGGATTGAGACATTCGTCCGGGGCTTGAAGAGGAACTCGGATTCTGCCGGCGATCACAACAAGAAGCCCATCCCCTCCGGTCTTGGCGCCATTGCTCTGAACCCGTGTTGCTCCCATGCAGTGGAGATCACATGTCCAGCTCACCGAACAGTCTGAACTTTGTTTTCTATGGCGGCGTCGAGGGTGCCTATCAGAACGATCTGGTTCCAAACGATGAGCCCGGCGACTCCGTCGACCCCCAGCTTCTGGAGCTGGGATATGGAGCGGCGGTCGGCGGCTATAAGGAAGGTCAGCTGGTCACCGGCTCCCTGACCCTCACGGGCGAGGCTCTTGCCATTGCCAACAGCTACCCCCGTGGCACATCGTTCATCTTGCCCGGCACGACGCCCGGCCTCGACTTCTTCTTTCAGCAGCCGCGTGTTGGAAACTTCACCGAGGAGGATCTCGTCTCGGGCGTCAGCTTGATCATTGGCCAGGACGGGTCCTTGAGTGCCATATCGCTGAGCCTCTCCGGAGGACCCGATGGGCCGGCTGTCTTCATCAACACCAACTACGCGAACGTCTCGGACGACAACGACGCGGAGGCTCGCGTGGACGGCGTCTGGCTGCCGTCGACCGTCAAGCCGCTCGTTCTCAGCGGAACCAACGGCGACAACGACCTGCGCGGAACGGCTCAATACAACTTTCTCTCTGGCGGAAATGGCGACGACACCCTGTTCCTCAAGGCAGGGCAGGGCTGGCTCTGGGGCGGCCTTGGGGACGACTACCTCAAGGGCGGCGGCAAGGCCGACCACCTGTATGGAGGTTACGGCAACGACAAGATCCTTGGCCGGGGCGGATTTGACGAGATCCGCGGCGGCGACGGAAGAGACGACCTGCGGGGCGAGGCGGGCAACGACTCGATTCTCGGCGGCACCGGAAACGACTACATCAAAGGAGGCACCGGCAGCGACCAGCTGGCAGGCCAGTCCGGGAACGACATCCTCTACGGCGAGGATGGATCGGATGTTCTCGCGGCCGGAGGCGGCAACGACACGGTGAGCGGCGGCAGCGGCAATGACAGGATCTTCGGCAGCTTCGGGGACGACATCCTCAAGGGAGGATCCGGTCGCGATCTTTTCCTGTTCTCTTCGGGGGACGGAAGCGGCCGTGACGTCGTGACCGATTTCAAGGCTGGCTGGGACAAGATCTCCATCGAGAACGATCTGTTCGAGACGTTTGAGCAGATGCTCAAATACACCGTACAGGTGGGCGACGACGTGCAGATCACCTATGGCTTCGGTCAAACCACATCGGTGTTCACGCTTGCGGACCTCCGCATCGCCGAGCTGCGGGCAAAGGACTTCGGCTTCTCGCCGAACGGCTGAGCCCGCAAGGCAGGGCTGGGCGCTCCACAGGGCAGGTTCCGTGGAGCGCCTGTACACGGCTGCCGGCCAAACGCGATCCCGTGCGGAACAGCCGCCCGCCATAGCCGTTCATGCATAGGGCAAAGGCTCTGAAGGAGGCTTCGATGGACCTATGGCAGATGGTGACGAACGATCATGCGAATATCGAGGAGCTCTGCCGCGAGGTGCTGCATGCCACGAGCAGCGGGCCGAACAGCCGCGCCGAGCTTTACGCCGATCTCCAAGACGAGCTGGAGCGCCATATCGCGGCCCAGCAGAACGTGATCTATCCGGCCCTGTCCGGTCATGAGCGCACGGCCAGCTACGTGGCCGATCTGGAAAGCGAGCAGGAGGGAATCCTGCGCCGGCTCGACGAGCTCTCCGCCAGGCCTGACAAGGACAGCCGCGAATGGGCAGCGGATTTCAAGGAGCTCATGGTCTCCATCCGGCACGTGTTCACCCTTGAGGAGAACGGGGTGATGATCGTCGCCCGCGGCGTCTTCTCCCCGAGCGAGCTCACCGAGCTGCGCCGCTCCTACGAGCGCGAGCGCATCGCGTCCCATGAATCGAACCGCTGGCACCTGCCGCAATCCGTCATGCCGAGCCGCTACGGCCTTCCCACGGGAACGGTCTTCGGCATCCTCGCGGGCGTGGCTGCCATCGGCACCGGAGCCCTCCTGTGGAGCATGAACCGGTCCTCGCAATCCGGCCCCCGGCAGAACAGGAACCTGCGCCCGGCCCCGCGGCGCCCCGAGCCGCCGTTCCCCCTCGACAGCGGCGTGATCGACCGCAGCCTCGAAGGCTCCCGCACCACGGCCGGGCGGGCATCCTCGACAACCCGCATGGGATCCACCGGAGCATCGGCGGCTTCGCGCGCCTCCTCAGGGCAGCAGGCCGGCCAGGCGGACGACGCCCTGCTTCACGGCGCCGGCACGGGCACAGGCACAACCGCACCGGGTGCGGGCGGCAGCCCCGCCGACGACAACTGGTTCTCCTCGGCCAACCCGCCCCACGCCCCCTCGGGCGTGTCGACGCCCCTCCAGCCCGGCGGAACGCTGCCTGCAGGCGGCCCCGCCTCCTCCGCAGGCTCCATCGGCACCGGCGGCGCCCAGACGGGCGGCGCGGATACAGGCGGGCTGAAGAGGGATGGCGTCTAAGGCAATCCTAGGGGAAAGCGGGAGCCGTTTTTCCCTTCACTGACTGCAGTAAAGAAGAGCTATTCGGAGAAGCCCGCGATCCCTCGAGGACGCGGGCTTTTCGCGTCAGGTGCGGCCATGAACGCCCACGAGGCCGCGTGCAGGATCCAAGCGAGTTGGCCCTTGGCAGAAGAAGAATCGTCAGGCAATATCGGTGCATGATGACCATGGCGAATGCCGCAGCAAGCGTGCGCAGGCTCGACGGCCGACTTACCGACCCGGCCTCCTGATCGGAGCCGGGCTCGACCTGTTGCTTGCCTTCTCAACCACCTTTGCTTGAATCATCAACGCCCATGGACCCGATATCGTCCCTGACGCCCCGTCGTGGGCCCTCCTCTTGGTCTGCCGCTCCGATGCCGAACTCGGCCCGTTGCCTCGCGCGCCGACTTCGTCGCGGCCGCCGGACACCGGAGCACCGGCGGCCGTAAGCGCTCCAGAGCCACCAAACCAGACCACGCCGCAAGGATCCTGCCGCCAGCAAGGGCGCAGGCGAGGAGTGACGCATGCCTTACGATCCACAAGCCTTAGAGCCCAAATGGCAGGCTTATTGGGCCGAGCACAAAACCTTCCGGTCCAGTATCGATCCGGACAAGCCGAAATTCTACGCGCTCGACATGTTTCCCTATCCGTCGGGGGCGGGACTGCATGTGGGACACCCGTTGGGCTACACCGCGACCGACATCGTGTCGCGCTACAAGCGCATGTGCGGCTTCAACGTCCTGCACCCGATGGGGTGGGACAGCTTCGGCCTGCCGGCCGAGCGCTACGCCATGCGCACCGGCATTCATCCGGCGGTGACCACCAAGCAAAACATCGAGACGTTCCGCGGCCAAGTGCAGCGTCTGGGATTCTCCTACGATTGGGAAAGGGAACTCGCCACCACGGATCCGGGCTATGTGCGCTGGACGCAGTGGATCTTCCTGAAGCTGTATGAGCGAGGCTTGGCCTACCAGGCGGACGTCGCCGTCAACTGGTGCCCCGCCCAAAATACCATTCTGGCCGACGAGGAGGTTCAGGACGGCAAGTACGTGGAAACGGGCGATCCTGTCGTGCGCCGCAGGATGCGGCAATGGATGCTGCGCATCACCGCCTATGCGGATCGGCTGCTGGAGGGGCTGGACCGCCTGGACTGGCCCGAGAGCGTGAAAGCCATGCAGCGTCACTGGATCGGGCGGTCAGAAGGAGCGGAGGTCGCTTTCCCGCTGGAGCGAGGTGGGGACAGGATCGTCGCGTTCACCACCCGGCCAGAGACCTTGTTCGGCGTCACCTACCTGGTGCTCGCCCCCGAACATCCGCTGCTGCCCAGCATCGTCACGGCAGATGCACAGGCGGCGGTCGAAGCCTATAGGGCCGGCGCGCAGGCCCTGGCGGATGACGTGCGCGGTGACAGCACCCGGGAGAAAACCGGCGTGTTCACTGGCGCCTATGCGGTCAATCCCGCGAACGGCGCTCGCCTGCCGGTCTGGATCGCGGATTACGTGCTGGGAACCTATGGCACCGGGGCCGTCATGGCGGTGCCCGGCCACGATCAGCGCGACCACCACTTTGCCCGCAGCTTCGGTCTGCCGATCGTTCGCGTGGTGGACGGCGGCGACGTGCAGGAGGCAGCCTACGACGGCGACGGCCCCATGGTGGGCTCGGGTTTCCTGAATGGCATGGATGTGCACGACGCCAGGCAGGCCATGATCGGCTGGCTGCAGGAGCACGGTGCCGGCGCTTCCAAGGTCACCTACCGATTGCGCGACTGGCTCTTCTCCCGCCAGCGTTACTGGGGCGAGCCGATTCCGGTGCTGCACTTGGCTGACGGCTCGGTGGCTCCGCTGCCGGAAGACGCGCTGCCCCTGCTGCCGCCGGAGCTCGATGACTACACGCCGACGGCAGACGGGGAGCCGCCGCTCGCTCGTGTGAAGGACTGGGTGAACACGACAGTGCCCGGCACCAGCATTCAGGCGCGGCGCGAGACCAACACGATGCCGCAATGGGCCGGTTCTTGCTGGTATTATCTGCGCTTCCTCGATCCGCACAACGACCATGAGTTCGGCAGTCGCGAGGCCGAGCGGTACTGGATGCCGGTGGACCTCTATGTGGGTGGAGCCGAGCATGCAGTGCTGCACCTGCTCTATGCCCGCTTCTGGCACAAGGTCCTCTACGATATCGGCGCGGTCTCCACGGACGAGCCCTTTCGGCGATTGTTCAACCAGGGCATGATCCTGGCCCATTCCTATCGAGATGCGGCAGGCCGTTACTATGGGCCGGGCGAGATCGCCGAGCGGGGTGGCAGGTTCTTCACTGGCGGGGCGGAGGTGAGCCGCCAGATCGAGAAGATGTCCAAGTCACGCCTGAACGTGGTCAATCCCGATGAGGTGATCGATCAATACGGCGCAGACGCAATGCGGCTTTATGAGATGTTCATGGGGCCGTTGGATGCAACGAAGCCCTGGCAGACCACAGGTGTCACCGGCGTGCGCCGCTTCCTGGAGCGAGCCTGGCGTATCGTCTGCAGCGAGGATGATACCCTGCACGCGGCCGTGCGGGACGAGCCTGCGCCACCGGATCTGCTTCGCCTGCGGCACCGAACGGTCGGTGCTGTGACAGACGATATCGAAGCGATGCGCTTCAACACTGCGGTTGCCCGGCTGATGGAGTTGGCCAACGCTCTGACGGCTGCAGCCGTGCGGCCGCGCGAGGTCGTGGAAACGTTCGTGCTGCTGCTGGCGCCTTTCGCTCCGCACATCGCCGAGGAATTGTGGAGCAGGCTCGGTCATGAAGGAACGCTGGCGTTCGTGCCCTGGCCGTCTTTCGATCCTGCATTGGCGCGGGAGGAGACCAGGGAGTACGTGGTGCAGGTCAACGGCCGGGTGCGTCACCGCTTCAGGGCAGCCGCAGGGCCGGGAGCCGACCTGCTCGCAGCGGCTAGATCCGAGCCCGAGGTGATCGCTCTGCTCAAGGGGCGGACGCTCATCAAGGAGATCGTGGTTCCGGGCCAGCTGGTGAACTTCGTGCTGCGGGAGTAGCGAGGGCTCGGAATGGGCGGAAAAACCCGTCGGCGCTGTGCCTAATGGGCCCAAAACACTGGTTTTCCGACAAAAATCTCGTCTCCCGCATGAAATCTTAACCAAGCAGTAACCATAACGGGCGCGCAATGGGCTTCCTTACATGACGTAGGGAAAAGCGACAGCCTCAAGCCGCCTCCGCTCTCCGAACATGTTCTGCGGTCCTCCGGGGAACCTGCTGGTGATGCAGTCGCAAGCACAGATTTGAACGGGATAGGAGAACCAAGGATGGCGAAAGTACTGGTCGTGACATCGGGCAAGGGAGGCGTCGGCAAGACGACCTCCACGGCGGCGCTCGGCGCTGCGCTGGCCCAGTCGGGACAGAAG
>JALYFY010000568.1 GCA_030777385.1 Pseudomonadota bacterium
GGAGTGTGGGCTGTGCTTCGTCCGGTCGCTCGGCCTCACCGGCGTCGGCCTCGTTTGCCTGTCCGGCGACAAGTGCGCTTGGGAGCGCCGCAAGAGGCAGGTCTCTGGAGGCTCCTGGAGCAGCTGCCATGCCTTCATCGTGGAAGCTGCCTTGAAGGCGGGAGAGTTGCGCTGCGACTTGCGAGAGCTTGGAAACCGCCGCTGCAACGCCGAGAAGGAGGGCACCGCTCGCTGCGCTGACGGTGCCGGCGATGACCATGGTCCAGCCGCGCTCGACCAGAACGATATCCCATCCGAAGAAGACTGCCAGCAATCCGCCGACGATCATCGCACATGCGAGAGCCAGAAGAGCGATGATCATGCCGTCTCCATCATACGCAAACCAAGAATTATCAACGCAAAGCTATGCTTTTATAGGCAAAAGACAACGGCAAGGGAAGCTTGAGCAGAAAAAAGTCCGCGGCTTGGCCGTTGCTCTTGGGCCTACGGCGCTTTAACTAACGCTCAGGCGCATCGTGCGGACCCGGAGGTCCGCTTCGGGCGATGCGCAGTTAGAAGAGGGGCATCATATTCATCCCAAAAGTGGAAACCGCTTCTGGGTCCGATGCCCCGGGTCGCTCAATCAAAGGAGACGCCGATGTCCTTCACTCTGCCCGAACTGCCTTACGCCTACGATGCCCTGCAGCCCTACATGTCCCGTGAGACCCTGGAGTTTCACCACGACAAGCACCATGCGGCTTACGTCAACACCGGCAACAACCTGCTGAAGGGCACGGAATTCGAAGGCAAGAGCGTCGAGGAGGTCGTGACGGGCTCCTACGGCAAGAACCAGGCTCTCTTCAACAACGCCGGACAGCATTACAACCACATTCACTTTTGGATGTGGATGAAGCCGAATGGCGGCGGCGCCCTTCCGGGCAAGCTCGAGAAGAAGATCGTCGAGGATCTGGGTTCCGTCGACAAGATGAAGGAAGACTTCATCCAGGCCGGCGTCAGCCAGTTCGGCTCGGGCTGGGCCTGGCTTGCCCTGAAGGACGGCAAGGTCACGGTCATGAAGACGCCGAACGGCGAGAACCCGCTCGTCCATGGGGCCCAGCCGATCCTGGGCTGCGACGTGTGGGAGCACTCCTATTACATCGACTACCGCAACCGCCGCCCGGACTACGTGAAGGCCTTCCTCGACAATCTCGTGAACTGGGAGCATGTCGAGGAGATGTTCGAGAACGCCTCGAAGTAAGCCGACCGGTAGAGCATTTCAGACGGGCCTCTTCGGAGGCCCGTTTTCGTTTGAGAGAATATCGAAGCTGCGGGGCGGTCAGGCCCTGGCCGCTGCAACCGCCTCGGGGATCAGTGCCTCGATTGCCCTGATCCGCTCCCGCGGTGCCGGGTGGGTCGAGAGCAGTTCAGGGATCCTGCCGCCGCCACGCTGATCCATGCGCTGCCAAAGAGAAGCCGCCTCGCGTGGATCGTAACCGGCCTTCGCCATCGTGAAGAGCCCAAGCCGGTCGGCCTCGAGCTCCTGGTTTCGGCCATAGGGCCGAACCAGGCCGAACTCGACGCCGACACCCAGCACAGCCGCGATCTCCTGCGCGAACGCCACATCGTTCACCTGGAGCAGGAAGCTGATGAGCTGCAGCCCCCATTGCCGCAGCGTCTCGGCGGAAACCCGCTCCCGCGAATGCTCCGCCTGGAGATGGCCGATCTCATGGCCGATGACCGCTGCAAGCTCGCCGTCGCTTCGGGCAACGTTGATCATGCCCTCCAGCACGCCGATCTTCCGGCCCGGCAGCACGAAGGCATTTGCCTCCGGCTGCGCGAAGACCTGCACCTCCCAGCGGCGCGGCTCCTCACCGGCCGCGACGAGAAGGCGCCTGGCGATATCGGCGGTCTTCCTCTGCGCCGCTGCATTCCTCGAGATCGGCATGCGCTCCTGCAGCCTGCTCCAGGTCTCAAGCCCCAGCGTCTCGACGGTCTCATTGGACACCACATAAGGCGCGACCCGGTCACACCCAGCCACAGCCGGAGCGAGCGCCGCACAGGCAAACAGACGCAAGGCCTTTCGCCGGGTGAGCGCCTCGGGGCAGGAGGAACCGTGATAGGATAACTTGCAGTGACACATCGTGCTCAAGCACTTCCAAGGTTATTTCACATAAGGTGGGCGCATCATCCAAAGATGCTTGGAGAAAGGGCGATCCCTCGCTCCTCCAGCAGTGCGGGAAAAGCCTCCGATTTCAAAAAGTTCAACTCCTCCAACCGGCTTTCCACGGCGGGATCGAGCCCCTGCAATTCATCGTCCACATACCCTGGATGGCACATGACGACGGGATGATCTCCCAGCCTTGAGAACGCCTCCTCGAAAACGCGGACTGCCGGGACTGAGAGATCGAGTGGGGCAAAGCCTGAGAAGCCCTCGTTGGTCTGGAAGCCTGCCGCATGGGCACTTTGGGCAAAGCCCAGTGCGAGCGCCTTGACGATGAGAGCCTTGCTGCGTCCAGCAGGGCGGTGCAGGATCGCGGCGGCCCTGTCCGATGGATCGCGCAGCCAGACGCGCCGGGCATAGCCCTTCTCCTTCAGGATACGCATGAGGGCCGGCCTGATGACCGGAAGCACATGAACGTGCTGGTGGCCGTCAACGAAGGCGGGCGGCTTGCCATGAACTTCAACGAAGGCGTCGAGCTGACATCCGATCTCCCGGTCGATTTCGTCTGCCGGGAGCTGTCGCTTCAACGCTGCCGCCAGCAGCTCCTTCAAGGCCGGGAACGTGCCCGTCGGTGCAAACCGCGGCATGGCGCTCAAGGACGAGCCTGTCGTGAGATTCAGGTGAAGACCGACCGCGATCCTGTCCTGCAAGGCCCTCAGATCCGGCGCCGCTCGGCGCCATCCGGGCATGTTGGTCATGGCTCCCGTTGCGGAAAGGCGCCCGGTTTCGGCAAGCTCCACGATGCCCCGGCTCACGCCGTCGCTCAGGCCGAAATCGTCGGCGCAAAGCACAACGGAATGGAACGGACGCATGAATCACTCTGAAATCGGGTTTGCCGCACCCTAATCCTCTTGAGCAAAGCTGCAAACTCGGCTCTTGATGCGGCCCGTCAATCAAGGGTTTCTCCAGTGGCGTCGCCCAAGCTCAGCGTCATCATTCCCGTCCATAACGAAAGCGCCAATATCGCGCCCCTGTGCGAGCGCCTTCTCCCCGTGCTCAGCCGGATCACGCCGGCCTGGGAGGTGATCTTCGTGGACGACGGCAGCCGGGACGACACCCTGGACATCATCAAGAGCGTCAGCCAGGGCGAGCCGCGGATCGGTGCCGTCTCCTTCAGCCGCAACTTCGGCAAGGAGATTGCCATTGCGGCAGGCCTCGACCATGCCAGGGGCGACGCGGTGGTGATCATGGATGCCGACCTCCAGCACCCGCCCGAGATGATCGAGGCCTTCGTGGAGCGCTGGCGGGAGGGCTACATGATGGTTTACGGCCAGCGCACGGACCGGACCGACGAGACCCGGGTCAAGCGGGGCTTCGCCCAGCTGTTCTACCAGCTCTTCT
>JALYFY010000569.1 GCA_030777385.1 Pseudomonadota bacterium
GCGGAGACGGCGCTCTTGCGTCCGTCGTCGAGGGCGATCAGGTGGGCGGACAGGGGCTCCATGCCCCGATTCCGGAGGCCTTGGTCGAAAGCCGCGGGGTTCTCGCGGATGGAACGGATGTCGTGCATGGGATCGGGACCTGCTTCGTCAGGCGGCCTCGCTTCCAAGCAAGACCGCCTCTTTATCGTGCCAAGAAGATGGCGGCCGCTGGCAAAGGCTTGCGGGGCCTTACCCTTCCGCCGCGCGCGCGGCCTCGGCTTCCGCGCGCCTCTTCTCGACCATGATGACGGAGAAGATGGACGCCTCGTAAAGAAGCAAGGTGGGGATCGCAAGGGCGAACTGGCTGATCACGTCCGGCGGGGTGAGGACCGCAGCGATCACGAAGACGATGACGACCGCGTAGCGGCGCTTGTCCTTCAGGAACTGCGAATCGATGATCCCGGCCCGAGCCAGCAGGGTCAGGATCACGGGAAGCTGGAAGCAGATGCCGAAGGCGAAGATCAGCGTCATGATCAGCGACAGGTACTCGCTGACCTTGGGCAGAAATTCGATGGTGGGACCGGATTCGACCGCCAGCTGCTGCATTCCCACTGAGAAGCGCATGAGAAGCGGCATGGCGATGAAGTAGACGCAGGCCGCGCCCACGGCGAACAGGACCGGCGTCGCAACCAGATAAGGCACGAAGGCGCGGCGCTCGTTCTTGTAAAGGCCCGGCGCCACGAACTTGTAGACCTGCATGGCGATGACCGGAAAGGCCAGGAAGCCTGCCCCGAAGGCCGCCACCTGAATCTGCGTGAACAGGTATTCGAGGCCGTGGGTATAGACGAGGTGCGCCTTCTCGGGCGAGCCGACCGCCAGGACGTAGGGCCAGACCAGGGCGTTGTAGATGTACTTCGCGGCGCCAAAGCACGCGAAGAACATCAGCACGAAGGCAGCCAGCGCCTTGATGAGGCGCGAGCGCAGCTCGGTCAGATGCTCGATCAGGGGCGCGCGCGATGCCTCGACCTCATCCTGTTCAACGGCAGTGGTCATCCGACTTTCGCGTCCGGTTTCTCTGAGAGTTGTTCGGCAAGGGCGGCCTGCTGCGCCTCGTACTCGGCCTCGCGCCGAAGAGATTCGGCGATTTCCGTTGCCGGATCGACCGTTGGCGGAAGCGGCAGGTCGACGAGAGGATCCGCAGGGGACGGTTCACGTCCCTCAACCACAGCCTGGACCGAAGCATCGGAGCCCGGTCCGGGTGCGATCTCCGCAGTATCCTGCGAGCTGACCGGCTCAGGCGCCTTCTCCGGGTCAGGCACGGGTGCCTCGATGGAGGTCTTCAGCTCATCCCTCAGGGTCTGGATCGGGTTGAAGTTCGTGCTGGTCGCCGACGCAACGGAGTCGTTCACGCCCTGAAGCTGCTTCTTGACCTCGTCGAGCTCGGCCTCGCGCATGGCCTCGTTGAACTGGCCCTGGAACTCGGCTGCCATGCGGCGGACCTTGCCGGTCATCTGGCCGACCGTCCGCAGTGCCTTCGGCAGATCCTTCGGGCCGATCACGATCAGCGCAACGGCGCCGATCACCATGATCTCACCCCAGCTCATGTCCAACATGACGTGGCCTCGAACCTGCCCTTTAGGTACTCACGCATACTGCCAGGCCACAAACGTGGCCCCCGACCGAAGCTCAACCGACCTTGTGATCCGTGGTCACGGTGGTGGTGGTCGTGCCGTTCTGATGATCGATGGTCCGAACCGGCTCGGACGGGGTTACCGGCTTTACCGTGGTATCGTCCTCGGACATACCCTTCTTGAAGGCTTTGATGCCCTTTGCGACATCGCCCATCATGTCGGAGATCTTGCCGCGTCCGAACAGCAGGACGACGATCAGACCCACAACGATCCAGTGCCAAATACTCGTGCCACCCATGGCAATCCTCCTGCGCCCCAGAGGGCGCGGCGTTTGAATTCCAACTCGCCGCCAACCTATGCGTCGGACGCGGCGAAAACAAGGACATCCTTCGTATCGACCTCGATGCCGATATCCAGCCCCTCCTTCACCCCAACGGGATCGTGAACGCGGGCCTGCAGGGGGCGGTCGACTCCCTGCACGTCGATAAAGACCAGATCGACCTCCCCTAAGAACCTTCGCGAAACCACCCGCCCCGGCAGGCAGAAGCCGGCAGGCTTCAGCCTAAGGCCCTGAGGCCGCACGCAGACGATGGCCGGGCCGTCAGTCAGATGCTGCGCCGGGAAGACGCCGACCGGGCAGCTGACCTGGCCGTTGCGGACGGTGCCGGGGATCTCGTTGAAGTCGCAGAAGAAGCGGGCCGCGAACAGGTTGGCGGGGCGCCGGTAGATCTCCTCCGATTCTCCCTGCTGGATGATGGCGCCCGAGCGCATCAGCACGATCCGGTCGGCGATCCGCATGGCCTCCTCGGGATCGTGCGTTACCACGATGGTGGTGGCCCCCGTCTCGCGCAGGATCGCCACCGTCTCGTCGCGGATGGCATCGCGCATGCGCCGGTCGAGATTGGAGAACGGTTCGTCCATGAGCAGCACGCCGGGACGCGGTGCGATGGAGCGGGCCAGCGCCACCCGCTGCTGTTCGCCGCCGGACAGGGTGTGGGGATATTCGTTCGCGTAATGCTCGAGGCCTACGCGGGACAGGGCCCGGCGGGCGGCGACGCCGGCCTCGGAGGCCGACAGATCCTTGAGGCCGAACATGACGTTCTGCTGGATCGTCATGTGCGGAAACAGGGCATAATCCTGGAACATCAGCCCGATGCCGCGTTTTTCCGGCTCCACGAAGGCCTTGGGCCCGCTGACCTCCAGACCGTCCATGAGCACCCGGCCGGAGGTCGGCGCCTCGACACCCGCAGCAATGCGCAACAAGGTGGTCTTTCCGCAGCCGGAATGGCCGAGAAGGCAGACGATCTCCCCCGGCTCGATGGTGAGCGAAACCCCGTCGACGGCGTGCTGGCTGCCATAGGCCTGGACGATGTTCTCGAAGGTGAGCTGCGCCGGGATCGAGGCGCCCGCCGTCCCGCGCTGTCCCCAGCGGGGCAAACGGAACCGGTCGCGGGCCGAGCCGGCGGGCTTTGCG
Source organism: Pseudomonadota bacterium (assembly GCA_030777385.1). GTDB lineage: Bacteria > Pseudomonadota > Alphaproteobacteria > Rhizobiales > Beijerinckiaceae > Microvirga. The sequence goes on from JALYFY010000569.1 coordinate 3,085, forward strand.
GTCATTCCTCGCCTGCCTCGGTCTGGTGCATGTCCAAGGGCTGGAAGAGCTCGTCCTGGTCGAGGGGGTCCTCGTCCTCACGCAGGGCATCGGCATCGGACGGGATGGGCACCGAGAAGTCGGACGGCACCCGGCCCTCGATGAAGCCCGCGCCCTTCAGCTCCTCGAGCCCCGGCAGATCCTCGATGGCGTCGAGCCCGAAATGCTCCAGGAAGCCCGGCGTGGTGCCGTAGGTGACGGGGCGGCCCGGCACCTTTCGGCGGCCACGAAGGCGGATCCATCCCGTCTCCAGGAGGGTGTCGACCGTGCCCTTCGAGGTGGCTACGCCGCGGATCTCCTCGATCTCGGCGCGGGTCACCGGCTGGTGGTAGGCGATGATCGCCAGGGTCTCCATGGCGGCGCGCGAAAGCCTGCGCTGCTCGACCACGTCCCGGGCGAGCACGAAGGACAGGTCGCCTGCCGTGCGGAACGCCCACTTTCCGGCAACCCGGACGAGGTTGACGCCTCGCAGCGCATAAAATTGGCTGAGGTCCTGCAGGATCCTCTCCACATCCGCGCCTTCCGGCAGGCGGCCGGCCAGTTCCTCGGCACCCAAGGGGCTCGCGGAGGCGAACAGGAGCGCCTCAGCGATCCGCATGGCCTCGTGGTGGTCTGGCACGTGGCTGATCTCCGCCTCCGGGGCGTCCGGCATCTCGGCCGCTTCTTCCTGCATGTCCGGCAGCATCTTACACTCCCGCCTCTGCAGCGTCCGCAACAGGCTTGACCCATACCGGCGCGAAGGCCTCATCCTGCCGAATAGTGAGCTTGCCCTCTCGCACCATCTCCAGGGTAGCGGACAGGGCCGACGCCATGACGGTCGAGCGCATGGCGGGCTCGACCATGTATTCGACGAGGTAGGTGTCGAGGGTCACCCAGTCGCTCAGGTGCCCCACCAGCCGCTCCAGGGCCTCCCGGGCGTCGACCAGCGACCAGACATTGCGCTTGTGAAAGGACACCCGGGCGTTGAACTGGATCTGCCGCTGCTGAGCATAGGCCTTGAGCAGGTCGTAGAGGCTGGCCTCGTAGCGGGAATCCCTGTTGACGATCACGGGCTCCGGCGCACCGCGGGCGAAAACGTCGCGGCCAAGCCAGGATCGCTCGCCCATCTTCCGGGCAGCCTCGCGAATGGCTTCCAGGCGGCGCAGGCGCAGGGCCAGAGCGGTGGCCAGATCCTCGGCGCTCGGCTCCTCCCCCTTGGGAGGCTCGGGCAGCAGGAGGCGGGATTTCAGGTAAGCGAGCCACGCCGCCATCACGAGGTAATCCGCCGCAAGCTCCAGGCGCATGCGGCGCGCCTCCTCGATGAAGGTGATGTACTGCTCGGCGAGCGCCAGGATGGAGATGCGGTGGAGGTCCACCTTCTGGCGGCGGGCCAGCTCCAGCAGGAGATCGAGCGGCCCTTCAAACCCGTCCACGTCGACGAGGAGAGCGGGCTCGCTCTCGGACCGCTCGGTGCGCTCGACATCCTCGAAGGGTAAGGGCTTTGCCATGGACGCTACTCAACTCAACACGGTGGAAGCCACATCTTAGGCGATCATCGCAAGGGCAGCGTCAAGCCTTGCGCGGGCATCCACAGGATCCAGCGGCTCCGGCTCGTGCGTGATGCGGGACAGGGCGGCGTTGGCCCGGCGCAGGGCATCACCGGCCAGAACCGGCGCAGCTTCCGCCACGGCGCTCATCTCCTCCATATTGCCGTTGCAGTGGAGAGCCATGTCGCAGCCTGCCGAGAAAGCGGCCTCGGCCCGGTCCCGGAAGGAGCCCGAGAGGGCGTGCATGGACAGATCGTCGGACATCACAAGCCCGTCATAGCCGATATGACCCCGGATGATCTCCTCCATCACGATGGGGGACGTCGTCGCGGGCCGCTCCGGATCGAGCGCCGTGTAGACCACGTGGGCGGTCATCGCGAGGGGCATGTCGGTCAGCATGCGGAAGGGGGCGAAATCGTGCTTTTCCAGCGCCTCGCGAGTGGCATCCACCACCGGAAGCGACAGGTGGCTGTCGGAGGCCGCCCGGCCATGGCCCGGCATATGCTTGACCACCGGCAGGACGCCGCCGGCCAGAAGCCCCTCGGCGGCAGCCCGCCCGAGCACGGCCACTTGAGCAGGCGTCTTTCCGTAAGCCCGGTCGCCGATGATGTCGTGAGAGCCCGGCGACGGCACGTCCAGCACCGGCAGGCAATCCACAGTGATACCGACCTCCCGCAGATCGTGGGCGATCAGGCGCGCTCCGAGGCGGGCGAGCTCGCGCTGAACGAGGGGATCGTTGGCGTGAACGCGGCCATAGGCGCCGCCGGCGGGGTATTTCGGCCAGTGCGGCGGCCCCATGCGCTGGACCCGGCCGCCCTCCTGGTCGATCAGGATCGGAGCGTCAGTCCGCCCAACCGCATCCCGGAGGGAAGCGCAGAGCGCCCTCACCTGCTCACGGTCCGCCACGTTGCGGCGGAAGAGGATGAAGCCCCAAGGGTCGGCTTCCTTGAAGAAGGCAACCTCGTCTGGGGTAAGCTCAAGGCCGGCACAGCCAGCAATAAAGGCGCGGGTTTTCATACCCGCGCCTTACGGCCCCTGCTCGGCAGGGTCAAGAAATCTCACCGGACAAGCTTTACGCCGGTGAGCCTCAGTTCTTGGCGACGAAGCACTGGCCACCCTGGCCCTGCAGCTTGGAGCAGAGAGAGGAGGCTTCATCCTTCGACAACGGCCCGACCCGGACGCGGTAGACGGTGCTGCCGTTCACCTCGGCCTTGCGGATCAGCGAAGGCATCCCGCCGAGGTCAGGATATTTGCGCTGATAGGAGGCGAAGGCTGTTTGAGCTGCGGTCTCGGAATTGGCGAGGCCCAGCTGCACGGAGAAACCTCCGGTCGGGGTCGTTTCCGCTGCTGCCGTGGGAGCCACGGCGGCAGGCTGAACCGAGGCCACCCTCTGCGGCGAGGAGGCGCTGGTGGGCGTTGCAGCCGCCGGAACGGCCTTCGGAGCCGCTGCCGGGGTTGCCGGAGCGGCAACGGGAGTGCTGGCTGCAGGCTTGGGCTGGGCGGAGGCCACTTGGACGGGAGCAGGCTGAGCCTGGGCCGGCATGGTCATGGCCGGAACCGGGGCTGCCGCCTGCGGAGCCGCGGTCTCGGAACCAGCCACGGTGCCGTCAGGGCGGATCGTCACCGTGCGGACCTTGCGCGGCTCGCCCAGGTTGAGGCTTGCAGTCTGCTGGTGCTTGACCGCACCTCCGGGCACCGTGCCTCCGGTCGCATCGGCAACGGCGCTGCCGCTCATGCGGACGGTCTGCTGAACGTCGACAGGCTGCTCCTCGCGATTGACGACCTTGGTATCGGTGCTCTGAGCGGCGCGCTCGTAGATCTGCTTGTTCTGGTTCGGGATTTCGACCCCGCCAGGGTTCTGCGGCTGCACCTTGGTGGGCTCGTTGTTGGCCTTGATCAAGGGCGGCTCGCCGCCCGTCACCGCTGCCGAACCCGAGACCATGTAGGCCCCGCCGCCGATGACGACAGCACCGAGAACCGCCGCGATGGCCATCATGCCCTTGCGGGAACGACCCTTCTCCACGGGCGCATAGTCCCCGCGCTCCTGCTGAGCGTAGCCTTGATCGGCATACTGCCCATTCTGGTCGTCGTAGTAGTCCTGGGCATAGGCTTCGTTGCCATAGGCGTCCTGGCCCTGAGGGGCAGCAGACGTCTGATGGCCATAAGCCGGCTCGTCAGCCTGAGGATATGCGGCTGGGCTGTAATCTTGGGCCAGGTGTCCGCCCTGGGGCGCCCTTGCCAGAGCCTCACGGGAGGTTGGCGTCATAGTGTCGCGGACCGCAAAAATATCGTCGATCGAAGAACTTTGCTGGCGCGGACGGGAGGAGCCGTCATTGGCCAAAATCGATTGAAAAGGATCGTCCTGCCCTACAATTCGCGCCAATTCCGCCAGCGGATCGTTCCGCGCGGCAGAGGCTGGCTGGGCTTGGGGGTTGCCCGCCTGGGCGAGTTGCCGCTCGATCTCGGTGAGGTCGATGGCAAAACGGGGCTTCACTGATTCGCTCATGCGCCGGATCTCCAGTTACGCGACAGGAGCACCTGCTGCTCCGCCGGCACGACGTGACAGGACCCGACACGAAGTGACCCTAAGCGGTTGATCCGCTTCAGGAAACACTATCGCATTTCGTCAGGTGCCGTAACGCCCAGGATTGCGAGACCAGATGCGAGCACACCCTTTAGGGCATGCACGAGAGCGAGCCTCGCTTGTGTTGACTCTTTATCAGTTAGATTAACAAAGCGTAATTGCGGCAAGTCTTTGCCCTTATTCCATAAACTATGGAAGGCGCTGGCCAGGTCATACAGGTAAAACGCCACCCTATGAGGCTCATGAGCCTCGGCCGCAGCCTCGATCATCCTGGGGAACTGCGCAATGCGGTGGATGATGTCCATTTCCGCTTCGTCACCTAGGATCGAAAGATCCGCGCCCTCAAGCTGCGGGCTTGAGAAATCCGCTCCCGGGAACGCCTCGGCCGCCTGCCGGAAGATGGAGGCGCAGCGGGCATGGGCATACTGGACGTAGAAGACCGGGTTGTCCTTGGACTGCTCCACGACCTTGGCCAAGTCGAAATCCAGTGGCGCGTCGTTCTTGCGGAAGATCATCATGAAGCGGGTGGAGTCCCGGCCCACCTCGTCGACCACCTCACGCAGGGTCACGAAGTCGCCCGAACGCTTGGACATCTTCACCGGCTCGCCACCGCGCAAAAGCTTCACGAGCTGGCAGAGCTTCACGTCAAGCTCGGCCTTGTTGTCGGAAACGGCCCGCACGGCCGCCTGCATGCGCTTCACGTAGCCGCCGTGATCGGCGCCCAGAACGTCGATCATGGAGAGGAAGCCGCGCTCGTACTTGGAGCGGTGATAGGCGATGTCGGAGGCGAAATAGGTGTAGGAGCCGTCCGATTTCATCAGCGGGCGATCGACCTCGTCCCCATAGGCCGTGGCGCGGAACAGGAGCTGCTCCCGGTCCTCCCAGTCCTCGTCCTTCTGCCCCTTGGGCGGCGGCAGGCGGCCCATGTAGATGAGATCGCGGCCCTTCAGCTCCTCGATCATCTTGGCCACCTGATCGCCCTCAGAGCCCCGCTGCAGAGAACGCTCGGAGTAGAAGATGTCGTGATGGATGTTGAGGGCGGCGAGATCGCCCCGGATCATGTCCATCATGGCCGCGATGGACGCTTCCCGGACGAGGGGCAGCCACTCGGATTCAGGCTTGTCGAGCAGGCTGGAGCCATGCTCCTGCGCCAGGCGCTCGCCCACGGGCTTCAGGTAATCGCCAGGATAGAGCCCTTCCGGGATCGCGCCGATCTCCTGGCCCAGGGCCTCCCGGTAGCGCAGATACGCCGAGCGGGCGAGCACATCCACCTGAGCGCCCGCATCGTTGATGTAGTACTCGCGGGACACCTTGTAACCGGCGAAATCCAGGAGGCCAGCGAGAGCATCGCCGAAGACCGCGCCGCGGCAGTGGCCCACATGCATGGGGCCTGTCGGATTGGCCGAGACATACTCGACATTGACGGCCTGACCTGCCCCCTGCCCGCTCCGGCCGAAGCCGCTGCTGTCGACCACGACGGCGCGAAGAACCTCATGCAGCACATGGGGCTGGAGCCGGATGTTGATGAAGCCCGGACCCGCCACCTCGACCTTTGTGACGCGGGGATCGTCCCCGAGATCGGAGATGAGAAGCTCGGCCAGGGCGCGGGGGTTCATCCGCGCTTCCTTGGCCAGCACCATGGCGGCGTTGGTGGCGAGATCGCCATGGGAAGGATCGCGCGGCGGCTCGACCACGACGCGGCTGACATCCAGCCCCGCTGGGATCTTCCCCGCCTCGGCCAACCGGCCGAGCGCATCCGCAACCCGCTTCTCAAACAGCCCGAAAATGTTCATGGTACTCATCTCAATTGGGCGATACGGCCCCGGTCGCAGGCGGAAAACGCTTCCCGAGCCCTCATCCTGAGGAGGCCGTCAGGCCGTCTCGAAGGTCGAGGGCGTCTCCAGTGCTCTCTGGAGCCTCCTTCGAGACGCAGACTGCGTCTGCTCCTCAGGATGAGGTCTGCGTTTTGAACGTTCAAAAGACTGAGCCGCGCCTAACGCAAGTCCGGCGTCACGTCAAACAATCGACGGTGTTCGAGGATCGCGTAGCGGTCCGTCATCCCGGCGATGTAATCCGCCACCCGGCGAGCGAGGCGTGGCTCGTCGTCCTTCGGCAGATCGGTCTGCCACTCCTCCGGCATGAGCTCCGGCTCGGCCTTGAAGCGCCGGAACAGGTCCCGCAGCACATCGTCAGCCTGGGCGCGCACCCTCATCACATCCGGGTGCCGGTACATGTGGGAGTAGAGGAAGCGCTTAATGGAGGCGTCCACCTCCTTCATCGGCTGCGAGAAGCACACCATCGTGCTGCCCGCCTGCCGGATATCCTCGGCTTTTCCTGGGGAAAGATCGGCGATCCTGCGCTCTCCCTCGGCCACCACGTCCTCGACGAAGCGGGTGATGACGCGCCGGGTCAGCTCATGGATGCGCCGGGAGAGATCGAGGCCGGGGTAGCGGGTGTCGATCTCTCCCAGGAGCCCGTCGAGAAACGGCACCTCGCGCAGCTCCTCGATCCTGAACAATCCGGCCCTGAGACCGTCGTCGATGTC
>JALYFY010000570.1 GCA_030777385.1 Pseudomonadota bacterium
GGCCAGACCTGCGTGTGCGCCAACCGGATCTATGTGCAGGAGAGCGTGGCGGCAACGTTTGCCGAGAAGCTCGCCGCCAAGACCAAGAGCCTCAAGCTCGGCCGGGGCACGGAAGCCGGCGTGACCATGGGGCCGCTGATCGACGAGCGCGCCGTGACCAAGATGGAGGAGCATGTGGCGGACGTGCTGGCCAAGGGCGGCAAGCTCCTGGTCGGCGGCCAACGCTCGGATCTGGGCAGCACGTTCTTCGAGCCCACCGTGATGACGGGCGTCACGCAGGCCATGAAAGTCACGAAGGAGGAGACGTTCGCGCCGCTGGCGCCGATCATCACCTTCACGGACGAGGCGGATGTGATCGCGATGGCGAACGACTCGGAGTTCGGCCTGGCGTCGTACTTCTATGCCAAGGACATGGCGCGGGTCTGGCGCGTGGCGGAGGCGCTGGAGAGCGGCATGGTCGGTGTGAACACACCGGCACTCGCCAACGAGATGGCGCCGTTCGGCGGCGTGAAGCAGTCTGGGCTCGGCCGCGAGGGCTCCAAATACGGCATCGAGGGCTTCCTCGAGATCAAGTACGTCTGCCTCGCAGGCATGTAAGTCACGTTGAAGAAAAGCCCGGCGGTAGACCACCGCCGGGCCTTTTGTTTGATGCCGGTGCTTAGCGGGTGTTCCCGCTTTTTGCGTCCAGCAGCAGGGCTGCCAATTCGGCAAAGCCCTCTCCCGAATGGCCCTTCGTGACATAGGCCGGCTTGTTCTTCAGGCGGTGCGCGAAGGCTTGGATGTTGGCGACGCCGACGCTTAGCGGAAAGGCCGCGAACATCGGCTCGTCGTTGGGTGAATCGCCCGCATAGATCACGCTTTCCCTGGCCTCGTCCCATCCGATCCCGAACACATCGGCCAGCAGGGTCTTGGCCATGCTCAGCTTGTTGTAGTCGCCGAACCAGCCGTTCACATGGATGGAGCTGACCTTGGCCTGGGCGCCGGCCTGCTCGAAGACCGCCACGATCCTGTCCACCTCCGTTTCGGGAAGAGGGGGCACGTCCTCGCAGAAGTCGATGGCAAGATCCGCAATGCGATAAGCCTGGTCGCTGGCCAGCGCCGATCCCGGCACCGTTGCAAGCACCTCTTGCTCTATGGCATCGAGCTTGGCCCGGTTCCGCTTCAGCTCATCGGGCCTGGCCCAGAAGTGCTGCTGCATCGTCTTCCGCTCACGGTCGTAGCGGAAATAGAAGGCGCCGTTCTCGCCCACCACCGCATCCACCGGCCACATGCGGGCGATGTGATCGCACCAGCCCGCGGGCCGTCCCGTGACGGGAATGACCAGAAAGCCTGCCTGGTGCAGCCGCTCGAGCGCCGCATAGGCCGCTGCCGTCAGCATCCCTTCAGAGGTTACGGTATCGTCGATATCGGTCAGCACCACGCGAACGGCGCGCGCCTGCTCCTGGGACAGGTGAGACAGGGGCTTCATGCCATGTCTCCGGGAGACGGGAAACGAGAGAGCAAGATTGTCCGGAGCATCGGTGGGATCATCCTTCGCAAGGATAAAGCGAATATGAGAGGTAAGGCGGCTAACGGCGCGTCTTTAAGCACGATCCCGCGATGGCTTCAAAGAGCCCTGAGGGCTTGCCCCCCTGAATCCGTGTGCATCGGAAGCCGCTTGGTCTTCACGGCCATGATTTCTCACGTACAGTGACCCTATGCCAAACGATGCCGAAATCCTCCATGCCCTCTTCCGCGCAGCCTTGAACGCAGCGCTTCCGGATGGAAAGTTCGACGACTGCCTGCCGCAAAAGCCGCCGGGCCGCACGATCGTGCTCGGAGCCGGCAAGGCCTCGGCCCGCATGGCGGCAGCCTTCGAGGAGGCCTGGGGTCGTACCGGCGGAACCTGCGAGGGCCTCGTGGTCACCCGGTACGGGCACGCGGTGCCGGCACGGTCCATTGAGATCGTTGAGGCCTCGCATCCGGTTCCCGACGAGGCGGGCCTGCAGGCGGCCCGGCGCATCCTGGCGCTGGCCCGTGAGGCAGGGCCGGACGATCTCGTCGTCTGCCTGATTTCCGGCGGAGCCTCCGCCCTTCTGTCGCTTCCGGCCGAGGGCGTGACGCTCGCCGACAAGCAGGCGGTCAACCGTGCCCTGCTCAAATCCGGTGCGCCCATCGGCGAGATGAACCTCGTGCGCAAGTCGCTCTCCGCCATCAAGGGAGGCCGGCTGGCGGCAGCCGTGGGGCAGGCGCGGCTCGTCACCTACCTGATCTCCGATGTGCCGGGCGACGATCCGTCCAGCATCGGCTCGGGCCCGACGATCCCCGAGCCCGTGGATCCCGATGCTGCGCTCGCGATCCTGCGCAAATACGGCATCGACGTGCCGGCCCCTATCGTCGAGGCCATCAGGTTCAACGGGGTGGAGAAGGCTGCTGCAGGTGGGGCGGTTCACATGCTGGCGACACCCAAGATGGCCCTCGACGCCGCAGCCGCGAAGGCCCGTGAACTGGGGCTGACCCCGCTCATTC
>JALYFY010000571.1 GCA_030777385.1 Pseudomonadota bacterium
GTCCTGAGATCGTCACGACGGGCGGCGTCCAGGTGGCGGAAGCCGGGGTCAGGATGTGAAGGGCAGCCTTGTACTCGGCAGCGGCGGCCTTTGCCTTCGAGCCCAGATCGTCCGCCTTGTTGACGGCGATCATGTCCGCAAGCTCCAGGATTCCCTTCTTGATCCCCTGCAGCTCATCGCCGGCACCTGGCAGCATCAGGACGAGGAAGAAATCGGTGAGGTCGGCCACCGCCGTCTCCGACTGCCCGACACCGACGGTTTCCACCAGGATCACGTCGAAGCCCGCAGCCTCGCAGAGCAGCATCGTCTCCCGGGTCTTGGCCGCGACGCCGCCGAGCGTGCCGGAGGAGGGGGAGGGGCGGATGAAGGCGTTCGGATCGGCCGCGAGCTTCGCCATGCGGGTCTTGTCGCCCAGGATCGCCCCGCCGGTGCGGGTGGAGGAGGGATCGACGGCGAGCACGGCCACCTTGTGCCCCTTCTCCGTCAGCAGGGAGCCGAGCGTGTCGATGGCGGTGGATTTGCCGACCCCGGGGACGCCCGTGATGCCGATGCGCACCGCATGGCCGGTGCGGGGCATCAGCTCCTGAAGGAGGGTGCGGGCTGCCTCCCGGTGATCGGGGCGGCGCGATTCCATGAGCGTGATGGCGCGCGCCAGGGCCGCGCGATCACCTCGCGCAACAGCTTCAGCCGTGATGTCGGTCTTCTTCGGTGAGCCCCCGGTCATAGAAAAGCTTTAGCGCAATCGGCGCCAGCTTTCACCAGGTGATCGGGTCCATGCCGAACCGTCCCCAGGCGGGGATCTTGACCGCGGGGCGGCGCAGGTCGATGCCGGCCACCAGGCCCATGAAGTCGAGCTCGATCCCTTCGACCCAGCCGAGGGCGATGCCGGCATAGCCGCCCAGGGACAGCTGGACCCCCGTTCGGCTCGGGGTCAGGCCCACGACGTCGCGCCAGGGCTGCCAGTCCTTGCCGAGCGCCGTTGGCGGCAGGGCGGCGCCGAGTTCGGGCACAGAGCGCATCACATGGGCCACGAAGGTATTGGAGTTGGGGCCAGGCCAGGCGTTGTAGGAGCCGAAGGCTTGATAGGGATAGCTTGCCACCGCCTGCCGGACCTGCGGGATCAGCCTCTCGGCCTCCGCTCCTTCGATCACCACGACGGGATGCGGCTCGTTGCCGAACCAGCGCCCGTCCGGCACCCAGCCGTTGGTGCGCACGGGGCTGCCCCAGCCCACCTTGTCGTAGCGTGTGTAATTGCGGGCTCCAGCTTCCTTCACCACCACCCAGGTGTGATGGGCGAAGATCCCGCGCCAGCGCCCAACCCGCGCCGCATAGACCGCCACGATGGCCTGAGGCGCTTCCGATGCTGCGGGCAGGAGCTTCGCGCTCGACCAATCGGCGGCGCGCCAGCTCGGCGCGATATCTTCGCGCATGGCCCACCAGAGAGCATGAGCAGCCAATGGCAGAAGAAAAAGTCCGACGATGACCAGGAGCGTACGGGAGAGAAGAAGGAGCATCACAGCAAAGTACGTGCCCGGCCGAACCGCTTCAAGGTGAAGCGGCCGACCGTTCGTTCACCATCGGGTTACCATATTTCCGCAACCGGCGCGGCTTCGGCGGCTTTACGCCTTGCGCATGCCATGATCGAGGACAAAACAGCATTGCGTTCCCTTCTCCTCTCAGCTCACGGCCTCATGCTTTTCCCCATTCGCCGCCTCGCTCTCGTCTGCCTTGCAGGCTTTGCCCTGTCCGGGTGCCTGGGAGATGATTCCGTTCTCTCCGGTTCGGCATCCCCACAGGCCGGCCTCTCCCGCGACCCTAGGCTGCTGGTGGCAACCACCCGGCTTCCGGTGGGCGATCCCCCGAGGAAGCCATGGTTCAGCAGCGAGCGCTCCGCCGACCTGATCTTCGCCGAGGCGCGCCTGACCCCGCCGTCCGCCTCCCTCATCGGACGCGGCAGCTGGAGCATCGCGAAGGTGGATGCCGTGGACAGCAGCAATGCGGCGCAGACCTTCGCCCAGGCCGCGTTCGGACAGAACCTGCTGCTCTACATCCACGGCTACAAGGAAAGCTTCGAGACGGCCGCGACCTCGACCATCGATCTCTCCGAGGGCATCAAGTTTGCCGGCGTCACCGGCCTGTTCACCTGGCCGTCTGCAGCCTCCACCTTCAGCTACGTGGCCGACCGAGAGAGCGCCATGTGGTCCCGCGATGCCCTGGAGGACCTTCTGACCGCCATCGCCAAGACCCCGAGCGGCGGGCGCATCCACATCGTGGCGCACAGCATGGGCACGCTGCTGACGCTTGAGACCCTGCGCATGGTGCGGGCCGCCGGCGGCGAAAGCGCCATGGAGCGCATCGGCGCGGTGGTGATGGCAGCCCCCGACATCGACATCGACCTGTTCGCCCGCGGCCTGGAGCGGCTTGGTCCGGACGCGAAGAAGATCACCGTCATCAGCTCCACCAACGACCGGGCGCTTGCGGTGTCGAGCCGCCTGGCCGGCGGCATCGTTCGGGCCGGGGCTGCGGACCGCG
>JALYFY010000572.1 GCA_030777385.1 Pseudomonadota bacterium
CGCTGGTGCTGCGCTTCGGTGCTGTCCGGGCGGTGATCACGCAACCTGGCCTCCACTTCAAGGTGCCGTTCGTCGAGAACGTTGTGTATCTCGAAAAACGCGTTCTCGACCTCGACCTTCCAGTCCAGACCATTCTCTCGGCAGACCGGCAGAACCTGGAGGTCGATGCCTTCACCCGCTACCGGATCATCGACCCACTCAAGTTCTACCAGGCCGTGGGCAATATCGCCCTGGCCAACCAGCGCCTGTCGAGCTTCACGAACTCCGTAATGCGTAACGTTCTAGCGAGCGCCTCCCGCGACGCCATCGTGCGCACCGAGCGCGGCGCCCTGATGAACCGCATCCAGGAGGACGTAAACCGGCAGGCCCAGAGCCTCGGCATCGAGATGATTGACGTGCGCCTCACCCGGGTCGATTTGCCGGCGGCGAACAGCCAGGCCGTCTACCAGCGGATGCGCACCGAGCGTGAACGCGAGGCCGCAGACCTGCGTGCCAACGGCCAGCAGCAGGCGCAGACGATCCGTGCCCGTGCCGAGCGCGAGGCGACGATCATTCGCGCTGAGGCGAACCGGACGGCTGAGGAGCTGCGCGGTCAGGGCGATGCGGATCGAAACCGCATCCTTGCCGAGGCCTTTGGCCAGGACCCGGAGTTCTTTTCCTTCTACCGGTCCATGCAGGCCTATGAGGCAGGTCTCCGCTCGGGCGATACACGCCTCGTGTTGAGCCCCGACTCCGACTTCTTCCGTTATTTCAATGACCCGACCGGCCAGCGAAATCGCGGAGCCGCCCCCGCACCAGCCCCGGCGCAGCCTGCCCCCGCGCCGGCTCAGCCGGCCCCAGCTCAATAAACACATATGTTTGACTTGATTGCAGCCCTCGGCCTCGCACTTGCGGTCGAGGGCATTTTATTTGCGGCCTTCCCGGAGGGGATGCGCAGGGCCATGTATGAGGCGGCCCACAGCCCGAGCGATCAGATGAGGATCGTCGGCATCGTGTCCGCCATCATTGGGCTCGGGATCATTTGGCTGGTTCGCCAGTTCAGCTAGGCTATAGGCCCGGCTTATGCCGGAATGCCTGCTTGAATGATGAGGCGGAACACCAATCTATACCCGTAGTCTCCGAGAGAGGGTTTTCGATGAACAATGCCACGAACGCGCTGGCGCCTTCAAAGACGGTGCTGCCACAGCGCCCCTTGCGCCGGCTGGCCGTATCCTGCTTCGCGATCCTGACGATTGTTGCAACAGCCATGCCGCTGCCGGCTTATGCCCGCTCGGCGCCTGAATCCTTTGCCGATCTGGCTGAGGAAGTGACCGGCGCCGTGGTCAACATCTCGGCTTCGACTACGGTTGAGGCGCGCAACCGGACCCTGCCTCAACTGCCCCCGGGCACTCCGTTCGAGGATCTCTTCGAGGAGTTCTTCAACCGCCGCGGCCAGCAGGGCCCGGGCGGGGGTGGAAGCGGCGAGAACTCGCCCTCGCGTCCGCGCAGCTCGAATTCGCTTGGCTCCGGCTTCGTGATCGATCCTTCGGGCATCGTGGTCACGAACAATCACGTGATCGGCGATGCCAACGACATCAGCGTGATCTTCCCTGACGGCAGCCGCCTCAAGGCCGAGATCATCGGCAAGGATTCCAAGGTGGATCTGGCCGTCCTGAAGGTGAAATCCGACAAGCCTCTCAAGGCGGTGAGGTTCGGCGACTCCGAGACCATCCGTCCGGGCGACTGGGTGATGGCCATCGGCAATCCCTTCGGCCTCGGCGGATCGGTCACGGCGGGTATCGTGTCGGCCCGCGGCCGCAACATCGAATCCGGTCCCTACGACAATTACATCCAGACCGACGCCTCCATCAACAAGGGCAACTCGGGCGGTCCGCTGTTCAACATGAACGGCGAGGTCATCGGCATCAACACGGCCATCCTGTCGCCCACTGGCGGCTCGGTGGGCATCGGCTTTGCGGTTCCCGCATCCACCGCCGTGCCGATCATCGATCAGCTGCGCGAGTTCGGCGAGACCCGCCGCGGCTGGC
>JALYFY010000573.1 GCA_030777385.1 Pseudomonadota bacterium
GCGGAAGCGATGTCGTTTGATCCTCGATCGCCTCTTCAAGAACTTTCACATTCGCCGGCCCCTGTGCGGCCACGACGCCGTGCTCCGATAGATGACCGCGGAGCGCGTTTATCAGCTGCGTGCGCTGCCGGACCATAAGATCCCGCGTCCGGAACAGCATGGCGTGCGCCTGCTGTTCCTCGGTCTTAACCGCGACAAAGCGCATCGTCGGTCGACTGGCAGCCTCAGCGATCGCTTCCGCGTCAGTCGCATCGTTCTTTTGGCGCTTGACGAAAGGTTTGACATAGGCGGGTGGGATCAATCGAACCTCATGCCCGAGGTCACGGATGGCCCGGCCCCAGTGGTGCGCGCTCCCACAGGCTTCCATGGCGATGATGCAACGCGGCTGCTCGGCAAAGAAGCCGAGAACTTTCTCTCGGGAAAGCTTTTTGCGGAAACCGACGCCGCCGTCGGCACGGGCGCCATGCGCCTGGAAGGACCGCTTTGCAAGATCAAGACCGATAATGCTAACCTTTTCCATGGATGCTCTCTCCGTTTGTGGGATGCGAAAACATCACCACCGTGGCACATCGCGATGCCGTCAGGAGGGGCATCCACTCCATCACTTGTCTCCGGCATGGGGTAGCCTTCGCCGGATCCGGTTGGCGAACGCCTGGCCGAACTTCAGCGCCCATTGCCGCACGCTCTCGTGGCTGACGATGATGCCGCGCGCGGCCAGCATCTCCTCGACCATGCGCAAGCTGAGCGGGAAGCGGAAGTAATGAGATGGACGGTCCCCGCTTACCCCGAGAAGGTTGGGCCACGATGTTCTGGAGAGGCTTCCAATGGCAATCGTAACGATCGGGTTGGACACGGCGAAGAGTTGGTTTCAGGTTCATGGCGTCGACGAGAGCGGCCGGGTTGTGCTTCGCCGCAAACTTGCCCGCGGCAAGGTGCTGCCGTTCTTTGCCGGCCTGACCCCTTGTGTGATCGGCCTGGAGGCGTGCGGCGGAGCGCATTTCTGGGCGCGCGAGCTGATCAAACTGGGGCACGACGCCCGCCTGATGCCGGCGCGCTATGTCCGTGCCTACGTTAAGACCAACAAGCACGACGCCGCCGATGCCGAGGCATGCTGTGAGGCGGTTCAGCGCCCCGGAATGCGGTTTGTTCCGGTCAAGAGCGAAGAACAGCAGAGCATGCTGATGGTCCACCGAACCCGTGATCTGCTCGTTCGCCAGCGCACGGCCACGGTCAATGCGTTGCGCGGACACCTGGCCGAGTTCGGCATTACCGCTGCGAGAGGAACAGCGAAGGCGCGCGAATTGATGTCGCTCGTTGGTACGGATGAGCGCGTGCCGGCGATCGCCCGCGAGGCTCTTCTGCAGCTGGTCGAGCAAATTCGCGATATCGAGCGCAAGATCGAGGCCTTTGATAAGCAATTGCTGTCGCTGGCACGGCAGAACGAGGTCTGCCGCCAATTGATCACCATTCCGGGCATCGGGCCGATTGCCGCCACGGCGCTGGTAGCAACAGTCGGCAATGCTCGATCCTTTACCTCGGGGCGGCACTTTGCCGCCTGGATCGGTCTGGTTCCCAAACAGCATTCGACCGGCGGCAAGGAGCGGCTCGGCGGGATCAGCAAGCGTGGCGACGCGTATCTACGCAAGCTGTTGATCCACGGTGCCCGCGCCGCCGTACATCGGGTTCGCAGCCACCAGGTGCCGGGTGCGTGGATCGCGGGGCTGCTGGCCCGTCGACCCTTCAACGTTGCTACCGTCGCCCTCGCGAACAAGACAGCACGCATCGCCTGGGCGGTGATGACCAACGGATCAACTTATCGCGCAGCGGCATAAACTGACGCTGCGCTTCAGTCTCGGCAGTGCGAGGGCAGACAAAGGCGTGATGACAACCGGTCGGACCGGGATCGGCCAAGCCCGTTGGCTGTATCGGGCCTCAAATGCCCGCCAAAGTAATTGGGCGCCGATCCGCGGACCTCATCGAGGCCAGCAGCAAAAGCTGCATCAAAGGCCGAATAGATAGCTGCAACCGATTGATTG
>JALYFY010000574.1 GCA_030777385.1 Pseudomonadota bacterium
TACGCCCTATTGGAAGGACCAGAGCGATCCGCACAAAGTCGTCGAAGTCCGGCAGTACACGCAGCGTCCGCAGACGCCCTTTCCACATGTGTTCAATCATAGGTTGATCCAGATCAATGCCGAGAACGCCTATGGCAAGGCCGTGACCCGCGTCGTGCTGGAAAGCTGGACGGCCGAGAAGGCGGTGGACGAGCTGATCGCGCGCATGAAGGAGGTCGCGGGCGGATAACGCGGCCCAGTCATTGAGCGGGGCGGGCCTCGGCCCGCCCGCCGAGCCGTCGAGCAGAAGGATGCGGCCATGGCCGTGACCGCTGTCGCCCTCCCGGCAAGGGCCACGCCGCGTCGAGGCCGGATTTCACTGGAAGCGACGTGGGGCATGATCCTGGTCCTGCCCTACGTCGTCTTCTTCCTCGTCTTCGTCGTCTGGCCGGTGATCTACGGCCTGTGGCTCGGCTCGGGCGCTCAGAGCTACAGGACGCTCTTTCGCGACCCGGCTTTCACCCGAACCGCCCTCAACACCATCGTGTTTCTGGGTATCGGGATCAATCTCAAGCTCGTCCTCGCCCTGTTCCTGTCCGGATTCTTTGCCCTGCAGCGCCCCTGGGTGCGCCTGCTCAGCGTGATCTTCATCCTGCCCTGGGCGGTACCCTCGATCCCGACGATCTTCTCGTTCCGCTGGATGCTCAATTCCGAGTGGGGGATGCTCAACGGCATCCTCTGGGACCTGTTCGGCATAGAGGGGCCGTGGTGGCTGGTGCAGCCCAAGCTCGCCTTCGGCTCCGTGATCACGGTGCACATCTGGAAATATTTGCCGTTCTGGACACTCATCCTGCTCGCCGGGCGGCTCGCCATTCCGACCGACCTCTACGAGGCGGCGCGCATCGACGGCGCATCGCCCTTCCAGATGTTCACCAACGTCACCTGGCCCCACCTCAAGAACCTGTACGTCACGAGCACGCTGCTCTCGACCATCTGGTCGCTTGGCGACTTCAACAGTGTCTACCTCCTGACCGGCGGTGGTCCGGCCGAGCTGACCCATGTGCTCGCCACGCTCGGTATACGCTACGCCTTCAATCTGCACGAGCTCGGCGTGGGCGTCGCCTGCGTGATGGTGGCCCTGCCGGCGCTCGTCCCGCTCGTCGTTGTGCTCGTCGGCCGCCTCGGCCGGAGGAGCGAGCAATGAGCGTCGCCGCTATCCGCAGCGACGGCTTCCTGGCGCTGCGGCGCGGGCTCGGAGAGGTCGGGCTCGCGGCCCTGGCGCTGGTGGTCCTCGTCTGGACGCTCCTGCCGATCTACCACATGGTCATGCTCGCGCTTACGCCAGTCAGCGAGGCGTTTGCCGGCCGTTACTGGCCCCAGCATGCGACGCTCGAGAACTTCCGCATTGTGCTGCAGGAGGATCATTTCTTCCTGCAGAACTTCTGGCGGCAACTTGCCAACAGCGTCCTCGTGGCGCTCGGCACCATGGCTCTCGTGCTCGCCGTCGCCACCTTGGCGAGCTTTGCCATCGGCCGGCTGCGCCTGCGCTTCGGCCACTTCATCTCCAATGCTGCGCTTCTCACCTACCTGATCCCGGCCGCCTTCCTCGCCATTCCCTTCTACAAGGTCATGGGCGAGTACGGGCTGCTCAATACCAGGATGGCGCTCGTCTTCGCCATGTCGACCTTCGCCATTCCCTATGCGATCTGGGTCCTGCAGCAATACGCCGAGTCCATTCCGATGGACCTCGACGAAGCGGCCAAGGTTGATGGTGCTACCGCCTTGCAGATCCTGCGCATGGTCTACATCCCGCTTCTGAGGCCGGCTCTCATCGCCATCGGCACTTATGCGCTGCTCCTTGCCTGGAACGAGTACCTATACGCATTCCTTCTTCTCTCCACGGAGAAGCAGCACACCTTGCCGGTTGCCATGGGCTATTTTCTCGTTACGGACGACAGCCCTTGGCCCATCCTTATGGCCACAGCCATCATCTATGCGCTGCCGCCAGCGGCCCTCTATTACGCCGTACGGAAGTACATGG
>JALYFY010000575.1 GCA_030777385.1 Pseudomonadota bacterium
GTGATCAAGCACTCGGCGGCATCCCCAGAGCTCCTTCAGCATACGGGCCGGGCAGTGGTGTTCGAGTCGGTTGAGGATCTGGTGACCCGGATCGACGATCCGGATCTTGACGTGACAGCGGAAGATATCCTGGTCCTGCGTAATGCCGGGCCGAAAGGAGCTCCTGGTATGCCAGAGGCAGGATACCTACCGATCCCGAAGAAGCTTGCACAGGCAGGTGTGAAGGACATGGTGCGCATGTCCGACGCGCGCATGAGCGGCACCGCCTTCGGCACAATCGTTCTTCACATTGCTCCGGAATCCGCCACCGGAGGCCCCTTGGGTCTCGTGCGGAATGGCGATCAGATCCGATTGGATGTGCCCGAGCGCCGTCTCGAGCTCCTGGTGGATGAGGATGAGCTGGAGCGCCGCGCCAAAGAATGGCAGCCGCCAGCCCACCTCACTGAGGAACATCGCGGATACCGTGGTCTTTACCTCAAAAGCGTGTTGCAGGCCAACGAGGGGTGCGATTTCGACTTCAGCTGATGGGCGGCAAGACCCAGGCGAACTCAAAAACAAACATCATGGAGGAAACATCATGCTTCGCAGAACGCTTCTCATCAGCGCCGCAGCCCTCCTCGGAGCGAGTGTGTCGGCTGGAACCCGCGCCTTCGCCCAGGAGAACTACCCAACCCGTCCCATCACGCTGGTCGTGCCCTATGCTCCTGGAGGGGCGACGGACATCATCGGCCGCGTGGTTGCTGAAGAGGTGTCGAACACCATTGGCCAGCGCGTGATTGTCGAGAACCGGCCAGGCGCTGCCGGAAGCTTGGGAGCCGCGGCAGTCTCGCGGGCGGATCCCGACGGCTATACCCTGCTGATGGGAGCGCTCACCAGCCACTCCATCAACATGAGCCTGCAGGCCAAGCCCGGCTTTGACCTCAAAAAGAACTTCGCCCCCATCACCCTGGCCGGCAATGTCGGGCTTGCGCTGGTCGTCAATCCCGCTGTCGAGGCCAAGTCCGTCCAGGAGTTGATTGCCCTCGCGAAGGCGCAGCCCGGGAAGATCACCTATGCGTCAGCCGGTGCCGGCTCGCCCCAGCACCTTGCCGGCGAGATGTTCAACTCCATGGCTGGCACCAAGCTCGTTCATGCCCCATACCGCGGCAGCGGACCGGCGATGACGGACATGATTGGTGGGCACGTACAGGTGATGTTTGATACGATCCCGTCCATCCTGCCCCATGTGCAGGGAGGCAAACTACGGGCCCTTGGGGTCACCACGCAGGAGCCGTCCGAGTTCATGCCGGGCGTGCCCACGGTTGCGTCTCAGGGCCTGAACGGATTTGAGGTCGGCTCATGGTTCGGTGTTCTCGCGCCAGCCGGAACGCCGGAGCCGATCCTGCAGAAGCTCAATCAGGAGATCGTCAAGGCTCTCAAGGCACCCAAGGTCATCGAAGCCATGCGGGTTCAGGGCGTCACGCCCAAGCCCGGAACGCCCGAAGACGCGTCTCGTCTGATCGACAGCGAGATGCAGAAATGGTCTGAGCTCATCAAGACCACCGGTGTTAAAGCAGCCGAGTAGAACTCACGACAGCCCGCCGGTTGTGCAGATAGGCGTGTTGCCCGCTCAGCTTCGTCAGGAGACCTCGACGTGACAACAATCAAGCGCGTGGCCGTGATCGGCTGCGGAACTGTCGGTGCGAGTTGGGCTGCGCTGTTTTTGGCCCACGGCCTTGATGTGGCTGCCTACGATCCGAGCCCCGGTGCGGAGGGGCGGCTGCGCTCCTTTGTCGACCATGCTCTTGACCAGCTCGCCGAGCTCGGCATTCGCGGGAAGGGTGAGCTGCGGTTCTCGAGCGATCTTGCTGAGGTAGTGACAGCAGCCGATTTCGTCCAGGAGAACGTTCCGGAGGACGAGGCCTTGAAGCGGCAGATGTTGGCTGACATCGATGCGTTTGCGGCGGAGGGCGTGGTCATTGCCAGCAGTACGTCAGCTCTCCTGCGGAGCAGCATCGTTGCGGATTGCAGGACGCCACATCGGTTCATCGTCGCGCATCCCTTCAATCCACCGCATCTCGTTCCACTCGTGGAACTGGTGGGAGAGGATGAAGGCATTGTTCAGTGTGCGGCTGATTTTTACCGGACCCTCGGCCGCCGCCCTGTTATCCTGAGACGAGAGATGCCGGGCCACATCGCGAACCGATTGTCGTCAGCGCTTTACCGGGAAGCGGTCTACCTGGTGGAGCAGGGGGTGGCTAGCGTTG
>JALYFY010000576.1 GCA_030777385.1 Pseudomonadota bacterium
TCGGTACCTATGGCCGCCTAGTGCGCTGGCAGATCGCGCTTGTTGTCGTCACCATGGCAGGCTTGGTCTGGGGTTGGATCGCTTTTGCCACAGGCCGCGAGGGCTACACGCTCGGAGCCATGATCGCCAATACCCTGTGGGGCTTCAGCAATGCCCTGTCGATGCTGCCGATCATCCGGGCCGCTTACTGGCAGCCCGATCCCGAGTTTGAAGCCGCTATCGTGGAAGGCGCCACGCCGCCGGCCCTCGCGCATTGAAGGCGGTCGAGATCGTCTGAGGGCCGCCTTCAGGCCCAGGCGTTCTCAGGCGTTTCGGCGATTGCGAAAACCCGGTTCAACGTGGTCAGCTGCAGCAGTTTCTGCACCTGCTGGCTGGGAGCAATCAGGCGAACGTCGCCCTCAGCCCGCCGGGCTGCTTTGAGGGCGGACACAAGGCTGCCGAGGCCCGTGCTGTCAATGAACGGCACCGCCGCCAGATCGAGGGCAAGTCGCGTCTTGCCCTCATCAATCGATGCCTTCAGGCGCGCCAGGAAATTGGGAGCGGCGGCCGCGTCCAGGCGACCATTCAGCCGAACCAGGGTGACGCCCTGCTCCAGGGTTTCGAAGGACACCATCATGCTCTGCTGCCTTGCGGATGAACGGGCCAAAAGCGCTCGGCGGGTCCGAGCGCACCACCGGTCTTGTACGCGAACTCTGCGACAGTTTTTCTGAAATCCGTCGTGAAGCGAAAGATCACCGGAACCTGGGATCGGTAGCAGGCAATCGACCGGATGCGATCCTCAAGCCAATCGCCGATGGGCACGATGATCGGCTCGCCGACGGCTTCGCCGAGCGCGGAGAGGCGCGCCGCGACTCCCGCAGGCGTATGGATCGCGTAGGGGCAGTCCTCATAGGCATAAACCTCGACACCCTCGGATGCGAGATGACGCCCGGCCTCGAAGACGAGCTGGTGATCCACATGGGACCCGACGCCCAATGGAACGAAGACCCGCGTGCCGACGCGCCATTCCGGCAGCTGGCGGATTTCCTCCGCCAGATGAGCGGCCAGCTCGAGCTCCGCGCCTTTCAGGACGCCGAACAATTCGGGATCGGACCGGTAGCGGTCTCCGCGATAGATCGCATCCGGCAATCCGAGCCAGCGAAGGCTGGATCCGAGCGCCTGCGCAGCCTCGGCATCCTCCGTGCGCCGCACGGAGAGGACCTGCTCCGCATCGGTGATCTTCCACCGTTCATGCTTCCATGCGGCAAACTCGCCGACCATCTCGTCAACCAGCTCGCTGGCAAACACCGTCACCATGCGCGGCTCGTCTCCCCGGGCGGCCAGCAATGCAACCGTGCCGCCACAGGAAAGAGGGACATCGTCATAATGCGGCTGAATAAAAAGAGCCGGCCCCGATCTCAAAGCACTCACCAAATCTTATTTACCTGCCCAACCGCGATGCACTGCAAACAAGCACTCCGGTTCGGTCGAACGGCTTAGGTGCCCGCGTGGCTGCGAATCGATAAACTTTACGTCAATCGGTCTACGAGGCCTCGCCTTGCGGAGCAACCTGCCTGTGAATTAATGCTTTATAACGTTAAATTGTTTCACGTAACGATTGTTCTTGGATTGCCTGGTGATTGTTCAGGCTAACCCAAGGGTCTCTCTTGCAATGTTCAACGCCGGGCTTTTAATCTCCGCAGCCGCTCCCGGTACTCAGGACGCGGTCTCCTTCTGGCCTGCATGTGTATCGGAGCCGCAACGTTGAGTTTTAGAGAAGGCCTCCTCAAGGCACGGGGACAGATCACCTTCATTGTGGCGCTCGCGATATCGACGGGGTTCATTATCTACCTCGAGGCGCTGGATACCGAGGATCGCATCCAGAGCCGGGTCGCAACGGAACTTGCACGGCAGAAGAACGCCCCCGCAGTCCCGCCTTCCGTCGAGGCTGCAGTCAGGACAAACCTCGCGCGCGCCGAAGAAGCCTATGCGGCCGATCCCACCAATCAGGCCCTTAGGGCAGCCCTGCTCACCTCCCTGTCGTCCGCCGTACAACTCGGCATTCGTCAGCCCGACGAAGGGCTGGCAGGGGCGCGGAAAGTGCTTGAAGAGATCGAAAGGCAGCGTGGCGACCAAGGCCCTGTTGTCGGCTCGGCGTTAGGAGCGGCGGCACTCGCCTTCCCCCAGCTTCAGGAGCGGATCGCACGCCTGAGCACGGCTCCCTGAGCTATGGAACCGAACGCTCGATCCGCTTCACCATGCGCAAGCGATTTTCGGTCTCGTTGGAGACGTATTGGACCTCGTCCATGTTCATGCGGATCAGCGCCAGCCCCATTCCTCCCTCCGGAATCTCCGCGATGTCCGTCTCATCGAACGAGAAGGGATCTGCAGCGGGCTGCTCCAGCAGCTGGGCCTCCATGGGTGAAGCATGATCGATGATGTCGATCACCACCTGGTCCGATTGGAGCCCGACAGCAACCTGAACGTCCTTGCCCGGCTTGCCCCCGTAGCCGTGCTTGATGACGTTGTTGATCGCCTCGACCAGACTGAGCTCAACGGCATCCTGATCGTCCGGGCTCAGGAAATCCTCGCACAGGGCGCGAACGGCGCGTGCGAGAAGGGAGACCTTGTCCAGGTCGCTGTCTATCGAGAGGCTGATGGAGGAAACCATCCTGTTTCTTTCTGCTCTCTTGCTGTGGCCGGTCAGGCAGACAGTTGTTCGACTGCGGAATCGACGGTTGCGTGGAGCGCGAAAACACGATCCATCCGGGTCAGGGTGAAGAGACGGCTGACGGCCCCTGCCGCGCCTGCAACCGCCAAACTCCCCCTGGGACCGAGCCGCTTGAGGCATGAGACAAGCGCGCCGAGACCCGAGCTGTCGATGAAGTCCACGCCGCTGAGATCCAGAACGATCTGGTTCTGACCGCCTTCGATGCACTTCGTCATCTCGTCCTTGAAGACAGGCGCTTTGCTGGCGTCGATGCGCTTTTCCGTGACCCGGACAACGAGGACATTCTTGCGTAGGTCAGTGGACAGCATCGGCATGGGTCCTTTCGGTTAAACGCTCCAGCATCAGAACGCTCAAGTCATCATCCAAGGTTTCAGAGCCGCGCCATTTCCGCAATACCTCGTCGAGCGTATCGAGAACGACCGGCGTGGAACCGGTTGCATTGTCGCCGACCAGCTTGTGCAAGCGTGCCTCCGAGAACTGTTCGCCTTCCTGGTTCTCGGCCTCCACCAATCCGTCCGAGAAAATCAGCAGCCGGTCACCGGGGCCGAAGTCGAACTCCAGCCTCTCATAGGATGCGGACGGGATCATCCCCACGGGAAAGCCGCCATCGCCGATCGTTTCCACAACCCCGCCGCGCCGAATGACCAGGGGCGACGGATGCCCGGCCTGAACGATGCTCGCGCGCTGGCCGCGAGGATCGATCTCACCGAGGATCATGGTGAAATACGGAAGGTCCTCCGGCCAGTCCTCGTTGATCTGGGCAACGATCTCCTCCAGATGAGTTCCCTGGGTCCGGGTGAGCATCGCCTGGGACAGGGTGTGATGGCACGCCACCGACACCAGGGCAGCCGGCGCCCCGTGGCCCGCAACATCGACCTGGAAGAAGCCGATCCCGCCATCCGTGCGCCGCACGACGTTGTAGGTATCGCCGGCAATCAGGCTCGATGGACGGAACAGGCCGCGATAGCGTACGTCGCCCAGGGTCGAGGCTGCAGGCAGCATGGTGCTCTGGATGACGGCTGCAGCCTCGAGATCCTTGCGAAGCTGCCGGTAGGCATCGCGAAGGCGGGCATGAAGAAGCTGCTTTTCGTTCTGCGCCCTCTGCCGCTGGATCGCATTGGCCTTGAACACGCGCAGGGCGTCGTTCATGGCGCCGATCTCGTCGGCTCGGGTCAGACGCGGCAGAGGTGTTGTCAGGTCGTTGTCCGCCAGCTTCAGCATGGCGTCGCTCAAGCCCTCGAGCGGCTGCACCACACGCCTGCGGACCACCAGGGCGCTGGTGATCACGGCTCCGATTCCGAACAAAAGAAGCGCCGACCAGAGAAGCACCGACCGTTGAGCACGTCCGAGTTCCGACTCAAGCCTGTCTCGCGAGCTGCGCAGAAGCTCCTGCTGCATGAGTGCGATGCTGCGGAGCGAGCGCTCGGCGATCTCGTACCACTGATCGGGGCTCAGCGTTGGAGGAACCCGCCCAAGGAGGGCTACGAGCAGCGATCGCTGAAGAGGCGCGAAGGTTGAAATGTAATCCTCATGCGTTGAGGAAACAGCCTTCTTGACGTTCTCGCCCAAGGGAACGGCCAGCTGGCCATCGATCAGATCCCAGGCAAGCCCTGACCGGCCGGCATTTTGGCTGATCGCATCGAGTTCGATGCTGCCCGTTTCGTTCACTTTGGCCAGGGCACGGGTGATGAGGGCCTGGTTGCGAGCCATGCTCTCGCTTAAGAGAGCCGCAAAGGCTCGCAAATTGGCTTCTGTTCTCAGGACCGGGTCCAAGGGCCGTTCGCGCTGGAGAAGCGTCATCCGCGACGACTGCAGTTCCTCCACGACCCGTGTGGCCTCCTGGAACCAGCGCGGAGCGAACTCGGATCCCCGGATTTGCTGATCGGGTGTCAGATAGGCATCCACCTGCCCCCGCAAGGCGCCGATCTCTTGGCGGATTCTCGAAAGTGAGGCCAGGCTCCCGTTGCTGTTGCTCAGGGCTGCACGCGTCGCGGCGACCTCGGTCTCGGCCGCGCCCAGCAACCCATCGACCCGGCGGCGAACCTCCCGCATCTTGTCGAGCTTGCCGCTCTCGTCGATGCCTCTGATGAGAAGCACATAGGCCTGGCTTCGTTCGCTCGCGAGGGCCTCGGTTCCGAGCAGCAGCTTTTCGCGCACGGCGTTCGAGGCCACCATGCGCTGCGCGGTCTGATACTCCAGGACCTCGCCACGGATCTGAACGGCCACTGCGACGAGCAGGGCGGCACCGAGGAACGCTGTCAGAAGCAGCAGGATGTGACGAATCTTCATGGGGATGGGGATCTGACGCCGCTATGATCGGTTGAGGTCTGCCTGGACTGTTTTGCCATCGGGCAAGGAAGGACGAATGACGCAACATGGCCTCAAAGAGTACGCCTTGTCGAGCGCAGCATCCCGCAAGAGGCCCTTCTACGGGACCGCTATTGGCACCTCAGACCTCGCCTTGCAACCGCGCATCCATGCAATTCTCCGCGATTGCAACTTAGTTACCTCAGAGTACGAGATGAAATGGGATGCAATCTGCAGGCATCCGCAACAGCCCGACTATGAAGCCTCCGACAAGCTCGTTGCCTTTGCGTCGAGCAATGGCGTGGCCTTTCACGGCCATACGCTCTGGTGGCACGAATCGATACCGGCCGCTCACCGCAAAAGCTCCGACAAGATTTTTACCAGGGCAGCGCTGCAGCACCTCAGGGCCACGGTCTCGCGTTATGCAGGACAGCTTCACTCCTGGGATGTGGTGAATGAGGTGCTGGAACCTGCGCATGATCGTCCGGATGGCCTGCGGCTCACGCCCTTCCTCAATGCCATGGGGTCCGACTACATCGGCCTTGCCTACCGGGAAGCTGCAGCCCTCGACCCGGCCGCCGTTCTGGTTCTCAACGAGATGGGCCTGGAATACGCCCACCCCGAAGCCGAGAAGAAGCGGCGCCTCATGATTGCTCTCCTGGAGCGGGAGCTCTCGAGGGGCACTCCCATTGCCTGCCTTGGGATCCAGTCGCACCTCACGGCCATGGAGCAGCCCCATCGGCACCCGAACCTGCGGGCCTTCCTTCGCGAGATTGCCCGGATGGGCTTGAGCGTGATGATCACCGAGCTGGACGTGTCGGATCACCTTTGTCCACGAGACCGCAAGGAGCGCGACCGCATGGTTGCGGACACCTACCGGGCCTATCTCGACCTTGTTCTTGAGGAGAGCACGGTTCTGGCGGTGAGCACCTGGGGATTGTCCGACGACAAGACCTGGCTGAATGGCTTCAGGCCCCGCCCCGACAGGGCGCGCCAGCGTCCGCTGCCCTTGGACCGGGCGCTTCGGCGCAAGCCCGCCTGGCATGCCATCAAGGCTGCACTTCTCCGAGCCGGAGAGCACCATCCTCCGACTATTGCGGATTAGGCTGGGAAGACGGGACGTTAACCGCACTGCAGTCTCGCGAAATCAATGACTTACCCTTACGTGGAAGACGGCTTACAAAGCCCTGTCCGCGACATACCTAAGCGACCGTAAAGGGTCCGCGCGGACCATCTCCGTAGAGGAAGGTAAGCTATGTCGTTCCCGACCGGCCCTCATGAGGAAGAGCGCCTGCAGATCCTGTTGGAAACAGGCGCTCTCGATCCGAAGCAGGATCCGGTTCTCGACAGCCTTTGCGAAGAGGTCCGCCAGCACTTCGGGGTGCCCATGTGCACGGTCACCCTGCTGGATCGTGCCCGGCAGCAGCTCAAGGCGGCACAGGGTTTGGATACGGGCGAGATGCCCCGCGACGTGGCCTTCTGCAACTATACGATTCTGGCCGATGAGGTCTTCGTCGTCAGCGACGCCCTGGACGACGAGCGCTTCAGGAACAACCCTTTGGTGACGGGCGCCCCCTACATCCGGTTCTATGCCGGCGCGCCCCTGATCTTCCTGAAAAACATCCGGCTCGGGGCGCTGTGCATCCTCGACACGAAGCCCCGCGCGTTCTCGCGCGGCGACAAGGCCGAGCTTCAGCTGTTTGCCGAGCGGGCCGTCCAGGAAATCGCCGCGCAGGAACTGCAGAGCCCCTGAAGCCTATCCGCATTTGAGCGGACGAGCTTGGCTTAGGAGCCGCGACAAACCCTGATGTTGTCAGCGCGAGCCCGGTGTTGTAAAGGCACACACGCCTTAAGTCGCGCGTTCCTCTTCTGCTGGAATGCCTGCGCGAGGCGGCTTGATCGACCCAGGAAGCCATTCTGGCAGGATTGCGAGCTGACGAAGCCCGCAATCCTGACCCGCTAAGCATTCCTGCTTCCGACCAACAGGTTTTCCCGCCCTGACTTTGTGCCGGCACGGCCTTGGGCGGGCGGCTTTCCAGATGTCCGTTTCGACAGAAGAGTGGATTTGGCGGATGAATGCTCCCGCGCCTAAAGTCTCGTTCGTGTCCCTTGGCTGCCCGAAGGCCCTGGTCGATTCCGAGCGCATCATCACCCAGCT
>JALYFY010000577.1 GCA_030777385.1 Pseudomonadota bacterium
AGCGACGGCAACCGGCTCCTGCCCTTTCGCTCCTCGCTGGTGGGCGCGGCCCAGACGGCGCTCATGCATGACAGCGTCGAGCATGTGTTTCTCCAGCCGCTCGCCGTCTCCTACACCCGCCGCAACGGCCTGCCCGTCACCCGGCGCGAGCGCCCCTTCATTGCCTGGTACGGCGACATGGATCTGGCTCCGCACCTGAAGCTGTTCATCCAGGGCCATCCGCTCGACGTGATCGTCACCTGGGGCGAGCCGACCCCGTTCAACGGCAACCGCAAGCAGGCGACCGCCTTTGCCGAGGCCGAGGTGCGGCGGGCGCTGAAGGCAGCCTGACCGGTGTCATCCCCGGCGGCCGCAGGCCGGGAAGGGGATCCACCTGCACCCTCAGCGCTGATGGACTCCCTTACCCCTCCGCTGCGCGTCCTTCCGGCAAGGACACTGGGCATTTTACCTTATGGCCGAGGAGCCTCTGCCGCAGCTTCTTGGGCTCTCGCTTCATCCAAAAGCCAGGCCCGGAAGGCCGCAAGGGCTGGCCGATCGGCCGTCGCCTCGGGGCAGACCACATAATATTGATAGGATCCCTTCACCTGATGAGGGAAAGGCCGGACAAGACGACCGGCCTTCAGGTAGTCGCCGATGAGCACGTTCGTCGCCAGTGCCACGCCCTGCCCGGACGCGGCTGCCTGGAGGCAGAGATAGGTGTGGGTGAAGCGCGGGCTGCGCGAGGTGTCGATTCCCTCGACCCCTACCTCTGCAAGCCAGCGCTCCCAGGTGGTGTAGTCCGGGATGCCGTCGACCGCCTCGTAGATCAGGGTGTGATGGCGCAGATCGGCCGGCTCGCGCAAAGGCCGCTCCGGATTGTTGAGCAGGGCAGCGCTGCAGACGGCAAAGAAGTATTCCTCCATGAGAAGATCCGTGCGCAGGCCCGGATAGACGCCCCGCCCGAAACGGATCGCCATGTCCACGTCCTCACGGGCGAAATCGGTGAGGTCGCCCGATACCGAAACGCGGACATCCAGCTCAGGGCAACGCTCCCGGAAGGAGCCGAGCCGGGGGATGAGCCAGTTCGAGGCAAGGCTCGGCATGGCGCTGACGGTGATGACGTTGGAGACTTCCGGCCGCAGGGCCCGTGCCGTGGCCTCGTCGAGGCGGTTGAGGGCCTCGGTGACGGAAGCGGCATAGCGCTCGCCCAGGGGCGTCAGCACGATCCCCCGGCTAGGCTGGCGCACGAACAGGGCGCGCCCGAGCCATGCCTCCAGGGACTTGACCTGCTGGCCCACGGCGCTCGCCGTGACGGCGATCTCGTCGCCCGCCTTCTCGAAGT
This sequence comes from Pseudomonadota bacterium, assembly GCA_030777385.1. Classification (GTDB taxonomy): domain Bacteria; phylum Pseudomonadota; class Alphaproteobacteria; order Rhizobiales; family Beijerinckiaceae; genus Microvirga. Next base: position 1,322 of record JALYFY010000577.1, read on the forward strand.
TCAGGTGGCGGGCCGCGGCCTCGAAGGCCCGCAGGGCATTGAGCGGCGGAAGGCGGCGACGGGACATGACGGATCCAGGGGCGGTGCTTTGCCCAAGTTTTGCTTGGGCAAAGGAGAAGAACTTCTCATTTGCTTGCAGCCTACCACAGGAGCACATTTCTCTTCAATGAAGCGCCATTGAAGGAGACCCGCCATGGCGATCGGACATGCCGCAGCAAATCTTGGGTTCTACAGCACCCGCCGCGAACATCGGAATATTCTGCTGGACTTCGTGCTCAGGGCCGAAGCCTGGCTCGACCGGCGCAGGACCTCCAAGGTCCTGTACGAGCTGGATGACCATGCGCTCGCCGATATCGGGTTGTCGCGGGCCGATGTGGAGGGCTTGAATGAAGCCTCCTGGCAGGATCACCTGCCGCCAGCTCTCGGCCGATAGGCCGATCACCTGAAAGGCACCCTGATGAAGCTCTATTCCGGGCCGTTGAGCCTCTTCTCCCGCAAGGTGGAGATCGCCCTTCACGAGAAGGGGCTCGCCTTCGAGCAAGTCTTGGTGCCGTTCAGCCAGACCCGCGGCTACAGCCCCAAGCACCCGGATGTGCTGGCCCTCAATCCCAAGGGACAGGTCCCGGTCCTCAGCGACGGAGACCTGTCCCTCTATGATTCCACCGTGATCCTCGAATATCTGGAGGACGCCTACCCGGCACCGGCGCTTTATCCCAGGTCGCCGCAAGAGCGCGCCCAGTGCCGGTTGCTCGACGTCTTCGCCGACGAGATCATGCTGGCGCCCTTGCGCTTCCTGATGCATCGCACTGAGCCCAAGCCGGACGATCTGGAGCGTTGGCAGGCGAAGGAGCTGAAGGCGAGGGAGGCCGAGCCTGTCTTGGGCAGCCACTTCGCCGAGCTCGGCCGCAGGCTTCAGGGCAGGGACTATCTCTGCGGCGCCTTCTCGTCCGCAGACATTTCCGTATTCATGACCGTGTTCTGGACCCGCCGCCTGGGCGGGCCGTCGCTGAAGGGACACGAGGCGCTGGCCTCCTGGTATGCTCGGCTCATCGAACGCCCGGCTTTCGCGAGGGTCGTTGCAGAAATTCTTGCCGCAGACAGGGAATTGTCGGCGCCGGTCGAAGGAGCGTTTCGGGACTAAGAAAGCGGCTGTGTCATTCCCGGCCGGAGCGCAGCGGAGGGGAAGGGAATCCATGGCGCTTAGGGTGTGAGTGGATCCCCTCCTCGGCCTTCGGCCGCCGGGGATGACAACAGGCGCTGGAGCAGTCCAAAAACCTTGAGCCAAACAGCCGCTATTCTCTTGCGCGCTCAAAAGGCTTAAAAGGGCGCTCGAACTTCGACCGCCCGATTGCAATCACACAGGCCGACCTCGTGAAAAAAGTCTTCGTCAAATCCTATGGCTGCCAGATGAACGTCTATGACGCGGAGCGCATGGCGGACATGCTGGCTTCTGAGGGCTACAGCGAAACCAAGGCGATGGAGGAGGCGGACCTCGTCATCCTCAACACCTGCCACATCCGCGAGAAGGCCGCCGAGAAGGTCTATTCCGAGCTCGGCCGTGTGCGCGAGCTCAAGACCGAGCGCGAGGCCGCGGGCCAGGAGACCAGGGTCGTGGTTGCAGGCTGCGTCGCCCAAGCCGAGGGCAAGGAGATCCTGCGCCGGGCGCCGGCCGTCGACGTGGTGGTGGGCCCGCAGAACTACCACAACCTGCCGGCTCTCCTGAAGAAATCGCGTTCCGAGCGCGTCGTCGACACGGAGTTCCCGGTCGAGGACAAGTTCGACCACCTGCCGGCGCCCTCCAGGGCGAAAACCCAGAGCCGGGGCATCTCGGCGTTCCTCACCATCCAGGAAGGCTGCGACAAGTTCTGCACCTTCTGCGTTGTGCCCTATACCCGCGGCGCGGAAGTCTCCCGCCCCGTCGCCAAGATCCTGGACGAGGCCCTGCGCCTGGCGGATGCGGGCGTGCGCGAGCTGACCCTCATCGGCCAGAATGTGAACGCCTATCACGGCCACGGGCCGGACGGCTCCGTCTGGTCCCTGGGCCGCCTGCTGCATCGCCTGGCGGAGGTGCCCGGCATCGCACGACTTCGCTACACCACCAGCCATCCGCGCGACATGGACGACGAGCTGATCGCGGCCCACCGGGATCTGCCGGCACTGATGCCCTACCTGCACCTGCCGGTGCAGTCGGGCTCCGACCGCATCCTCGATGCCATGAACCGCACGCACACGGGCGACGAGTACCGCCGCCTGATCGAGAGAATCCGGAGCGCCCAGCCGAACCTGGCCCTCTCGTCGGATTTCATCGTGGGCTTTCCCGGCGAGACCGATGCAGAATTCGAGGACACCATGCGCCTTGTCGCCGATGTGGGCTTTGCCAGCTCCTTCTCGTTCAAATACAGCCCTCGCCCCGGCACGCCCGCGGCGGAGATCGAGGCTCAGGTGTCGGAAGCCGTAAAGGCCGAGCGGCTGGCCCGGCTGCAGAATCTGCTGGAAACGCAAAGACAGGCCTTCAATCACGGAACCGTTGGCCAGTCCCTCGACGTTCTCCTGGAGAAGCCGGGTCGTCACCCGGGCCAGATGGCCGGCAAGTCGCCCTACCTGCAGCCCGTGCAGTTTCAGAGCGACAGCCACCGGATCGGCGAGATCGTGACGGTACGGAT